>CAYSKX010000148.1:0-3117 GCA_964431845.1 uncultured Nautiliales bacterium
GAGAAGTTTTATATAAAAGGAAAATTATGGCTATTATAGAAGTAGATGAAGATATGAATATATTAAATTTTGATCCCGTTTATGTCAAAAATTTAAAAATAAAAGATAAAATATTAAAAATAAACAACAAAAAAGCCTCCGTAAAAACGTTTGAAAAGTATATTTTAAGAGCGAAAGAAGGCGACAAAGTCGTTTTAAATATAAACGGCAAACAAGTTAAACTCAATATCAGAAAAAAAAAGTATCTTTTCACCCCGCTTGAGCATTACGGTATCAAAGTCGATAAAACATTGCGCACCACTTACATATCAAATGCGCTAACAAACAAATATTATATTAAAGCTGGAGCTAAAATAATTAAAGTAAATTCAAAAAAAATCAACACTTTTGAAGAATTGAAAAAAACCCTATCCACTTATAAAAATGTTACAATTACATTCAAATATATAGGAGTAAATATAACTATTAAGCTAAGGTAAAATATGGAAGAATTTATTAAAAAAAATCTAATAAAAGCAAAAAGCTTTCATCCGTTTTACGAAAAAGCTTTGAATGAAATGTTGCTTGCCGGCGGTAAAAGATTTAGACCGAAATTATTGTTTTCGGTTGTAAAAGCGTATGAGCCGCTTTTGATGCAAAACGCTAAATATGCCGCTTTTGCGATAGAACTTATTCATACTTATTCGTTAATTCATGACGATTTGCCCGTTATGGATGATGCCGCTTTAAGAAGAAATCATCCCACTTTACATGTTACGTATGACGAAGTAACGGCACTTTTAGTTGGAGATGCACTTAACACTTATGCGTTTGAAGTGCTTGCTAAAGCGCCTTTTAGCAGTGACGTTAAGGTTGAACTTATCAAAACTCTTAGCGAAAATGCGGGCGCTAATGGAATGGTTCTCGGTCAAGCGATTGATTGTTATTTTGAAAACGAAAAGCTTAATATCGACGAGCTTAAATTTTTGCATCTTAATAAAACCGCAAAATTAATAGCGGCAAGTTTAAAAATGGGAGCGATAATCGTTAATTTAGATTTGGAGATGCAAAATGAATTATATAATTTCGGACTTGATCTTGGAATTTTGTTTCAAATTCAAGACGATATTTTAGATGTGACTTTAAGTGCCGAAGAAGCGGGAAAAACAACGGGAGTTGATGAAAACAAAAACACTTTCGTAACGCTTCTCGGAATCAAAAACGCTATAAAAGAAGCCGATAATTTAGCAACTAAACTTGAAAACGAATTAAATAATTTTGATGAAAAACTACAACAAAAATTAAAACCTCTACTTGAAAAATATTTATATAGGCACAAAAAATGAGTATAAAAAAAGAGGTGTTGAACTATTTTAAACAAAATAAAGATAGATTTAAAAAAGAATACGGTATAAAAAAAATTTATCTTTTCGGAAGTGTGGCAAGAGAAGAAGACGATAAAAATAGCGATATTGATTTATTGGTAAAATTTGATCATTCCAAGCCTATGACTTTAAATAGATTTTTTGGAATTATTGAAGAATTGGAAAATAAATTTAATAAAAAAATAGATCTTGCGGAATCTTTGAAAAATATTGCTTATAAAGCCGCAAAAAAGGATTTTATAAATGTCTTTTAGAGACGGTGAATTATTTTTAAACGATATTTCGGAATCAATTAATGCTATTTTCGAATATTTAATAGATGTTGAATTTAACGAATTCAAATCTAATAGAATGATGTATCAAGCGGTTATAAGGGAATTTGAAATAATAGGAGAAGCGGTAAAAAATATATATCCTTGTTTAAAAGAAGCGTATCCTAAATATCCCTTTAGAAGAATTATTGATTTTAGAAATAGAATATCTCATGAATATTTCGGTATAAATTTTAAAACTATTTGGGATATTATTTTTTATGAATTACCAAAGTTAAAAAAAATAATAAACAATATAAAAAAGGAAAAAATATGTTAAGAAAAAAAATGGCGGATACGATTAGATTTTTGGCGGCGGATATGGTGCAAAAGGCAAATTCCGGACATCCCGGAGCGGCTTTGGGCTTAGCAGATATTATGACGGTGTTTAGCGAGGTTGTTAATATTACGCCTCATAATCCTTCTTTTATAAATAGAGATAGAGTTGTGTTTTCGGGCGGACATGCTACGCCTCTTATTTATTCGATGCTTTATTTGTGGGGATACGATGTAAGCTTAGATGATTTGAAAAACTTTAGACAACTCGGCGGCAAAACTCCCGGACATCCGGAATTCGGACATACGTCCGGTATAGAAGTTACGACGGGACCTCTCGGGCAAGGTGTTGCGAATGCCGTCGGATTTGCAATGGCGAAAAAGTTTATTTCGAATAAATTTCCGGAAATTAATCACAAAATATGGTGTTTTTGCGGCGACGGGGATTTGGAAGAAGGCATTGCATACGAAGCTTGTAGTTTAGCGGGAAAACATAAACTTGAAGATTTAATTATTATTTACGATAGCAATAATATTTCAATCGAAGGTGACGTCCGAATCGCTTTTGATGAGGATGTCAAAAAAAGATTCGATTCTCAAGGATTTAGAGTTCTTGAAATGAACGGTCATGATTATGAAGACATCGAAAAGAAATTAAAAGAGGCCGCAAACTCCGACGGAAGACCTACTTTAATAATCGCTAAAACGGTAATCGCAAGAGGTGCGCTCACGCTTGAAGGAAGCGAAAAAACACACGGCGCACCGCTTGGAGAAGATGTAATCGAAAAAAGTAAAATTGCGGCGGGATTTGATCCTGAAAAAACGTTTAACGTGCCTGAAGATGTGCTTGTAAGATTTAGATGTGTAAAAGAAAAAGGCGAAGTGCTTGAAGCGGAATTTAATAAAAACGCCGATGTTGAAAAGATTAAAGCATTTTTTAAAAAAGATTTTAACAATATCAAGTGGCCTTCTTTTGAAGAGGGAGCAAGCATTGCTACAAGAAAAAGCAACGGTGAAATATTAAACGCAATTGCCGCTTCTATTGCGAGTTTTATTGGAGGAAGTGCGGATTTAGCACCTTCAAACAATACGACTCTAAAAGAAGAAGACGATTTTCCGTATGGAAGAAATATACATTTTGGAATTAGAGAACATGCAATGGCGGC
>CAYSKX010000149.1:0-3095 GCA_964431845.1 uncultured Nautiliales bacterium
TTTCTTTAAGGTCTTTTCCTTCAATCCTGTTTCCATATCTCATTCCGTCAAATCTTGCAAGGTTACTACTTGCTTCGGCAGTCGCTACGACATAATAAGTCGCAACGTCGTATTTTGAATTCATAAGCGTTTTGTGAATTATTGTATGACCTTCTTTTTCAAGCTGATTGACAATATTAAGAAGCGCTTTTTTAATATCTTCATCCGCTTCTTCTATATAGTTATCAATTACGGCGATTTTAAGTTTTTTGTTTTCGTTAATTTCTATTTTTTTGTTTTCAACGGGAGCAGAGGTCGAATCTTTATAATCATATCCTGAAATAATATTATATAAAATCGCGGCATCTTCTACGTTTTGGGTAATAGGTCCGATTTGATCAAGCGAACTACTAAATGCTACAAGCCCGAGTCTAGATACTCTGCCGTATGTAGGTTTCATTCCGACCACTCCACAAAAAGCGGCAGGTTGGCGAATACTACCTCCCGTATCGCTTCCGAGTGCGGCTATCGCAATTTTTGCGCCTACAACCGCGGCACTACCTCCGCTACTTCCTCCCGGGACTCTATTTAAATCATGAGGATTTAGCGTTTTGCCGTAATAACTTGTTTCAGTCGAGCTTCCCATTGCAAACTCATCCATATTACATCTACCAAACGGACTTAATCCGGATTTTAGCATCTTATCTATTACGGTAGCGTTATAAGGCGCTTTATAGCCTTGAAGTATTTTACTAGCGCATGTAATATCCCAACCTTTGACGTTAATATTATCCTTTATAGCAACCGGAATGCCGTCTCCTAACTCACTTAAATCAATATCCAAAAACTGTTCGACATATCCGCCGATTTCTTTTTTCTCTTTTGCTTTTTTTTGGATATCTTTTTTAAGCTCTTTTAACTCTTCAGTAGGTAATTTTAACGCTTCTTTTAATGTAATCATGAAAAATCTCCTTTTATACTTTTAAGCCATTTATAAATTGCAAAACTTACTCCCACTATGATAATAATATTTATTACTATAAATACGAAACTAACCGGCTTATCCACTACAAATCCCTAATAATTGGCCAATTATATTTATAAGCTAAATAACCCAACACCATCGCTAATGGAATTGAAATCGCCCATAAAATTTCTAATGTCTCATTCATTTAAATCCTTTTTCATTCGTTTAATAATTTTATTCATATCAACATAATTTTTTATTATTATAACACTTATAAATAAAAATATAAAAAACAAAAAATATGACAAAATATCATATTTTTTTTCCAAAAATTTTACCCCATACATCCAACTACCGCCCGCAATTGCAAGTAAAACGATTATTTTTTTATATAAAGCGTCAACCACTTTATCCATTTATTACCTTATCACATCTTTCACATAATCCATTTTCAACATTTGCAAGATATCTCCAGCATCTCGGACATTTGTGAAGAGGAGATTTTTTAATCTTAATCACAAATTGTTCGTCACTTATATGAAATTCGTCCAATATTTCGCCTTTAATTTCGTCGTTTATTAAACTAACTACGAAAAAATCCGCCATTTCATCGACAAGCAATTTATCGTAATTCGTTTCAATTGCAAGTTCTAACGTGTCTTTTATGATTTTTTCTTTTTTTAGTTTATCGACTATTTCAAAAAATTTTCTTCTAATTTCTAAAATATCTTCACCGATAGGATTTTCAATCTCGGGTAGCGGAGTATAAACGAAATCAAATACGTCTTTTGCATTCTCTTTAATTACCGCAGGTGCATGTTCAACCGCTTCGTCCATCGTATATGTAAGAACGGGTGCAAGAAGTGAAATAAGCTCTTTTGCTATTATAGCCATAACGCTTTGAGAATTTCTTCTTTTTTCGGAATTAAGCTCTTCACAATAGAGTCTATCTTTACATACATCCATATAAATGGCGCTAAGCTCGGTTACGATAAAATTATTTAAAATATTAAAAGCTTTAGAGAAATCATACTCACCAAAAAGCCTTACGACACTATCAAACACTTCTTTGCTTCTTGATAAAATCCACTTATCCGTTATGCTTGGGTTATTAAGTTTAATTTCTTCTAAGTCATTAACGTTTGCAAGTAAAAATCGTATAGTGTTTCTGATTTTTCTATACTGCTCCGAAACTTGTTTTAAAATATTATCGCTTATTTTAATATCTCCGCTGTAATCACTCGTAGCTACCCAAAGTCTTAAAATTTCCGTTCCGTATTTTTTGCTTACTTGTTGCGGAGCTACCACGTTTCCTTTACTTTTACTCATTTTTTCACCTTTTTCATCTACGGTGAAACCATGAGTTAGTATCGATTTATAAGGCGCTTTTTCTTCTATTGCGGTTGATACGAGAAGAGAGCTTTGAAACCATCCGCGATGTTGGTCGCTTCCTTCAAGATACATACTTGCCGGATAATCTCCCGCTTTATATTTTTCGTTTTTCAAAACGGCAAACCAAGTCGAACCGCTATCAAACCATACATCGAGAATGTCATTTACTTTTCGTAAGTTTGGCGCTAGATCTTTTTTATTTTCGGGCAATAACTCCTCAATGCTTAAATCATACCACGCATCCGCACCTTTTATTTTGAAGATTTGATAAATGTTTTTTATTATATCTTCATCCAAAACAAGCTCACCCGTTTGTTTATTTCTAAAAAACGCAATAGGCACTCCCCAATCTCTTTGACGACTTATACACCAATCTGGTCTGTTTTCAACCATTGTATAGAGTCTATTTTTACCTGTTTTTGGAGTGAATTTTGTTTTTTCAATTTCATTAAGCGCTCTATTTCTTAATGTATCGCCGTTTATAGTTTTATCCATTGCGATAAAAAACTGCTTAGTCGCTCTAAAAATTACGGGATTATGACATCTCCAACAATGCGGATAGCTGTGTGTGAATTTAGAAACTTTCACAAGATTTTTTCCTAGTAATTCTAAGATTTTCTCGTTTGCTTTAAATATATGTAAGCCTTCGAATTCTTCGGGCAATAGTTTTTCGCTAATTATTAAATGAGAATATTTTCCTTCTTCATCAACAGGCTGAAGTATTTCACTATAACCGTATCTTAACCAAACTCTATAA
>CAYSKX010000150.1:0-3077 GCA_964431845.1 uncultured Nautiliales bacterium
GCAAATATCGTTCCACCATATGAAGTTAATGACGGAACGTTAAAATGCACCGCCGCAATACTTGAATATGCGGTGAAATATTTAGAAGTTGAAACTATTTTAGTTTGCGGTCATAGTAATTGCGGAGGATTGAAAGCGCTTTTTTATCCACCTGAAAAATTGGAAAAACTTCCATTTGTTAAAAAATGGCTTGAAATTATAGATGATGTAAAAGAAGCCGTAACAAAAGTGCAAGACTCTAAGCTTAGAGGATGGAAAGTAGAGCAAATGAACGTAATTAAACAGCTTGATAATTTAATGACATATCCATTTGTGAAAGAGAGAGTTAAAAGCGGAAAATTAAATTTAATAGGATGGTATTATGTTATCGAAACCGGAGAAGTTTATAATTACAATAAAGAAAAGAACAAATTTGAGCTAATTAATTAAAAGGCTAAAAGCTGAAGCTTAAAGCTTAAAGCAAGATATATGCAATATTGTCTTTATTAATATAATTATACCTAAAAAGCTTTATGCTTTTAGCTTTACGCTTTAAGCGTTTGCGAAGCAAACATATTTACGGATTTTTCTTAAAATAATTTTCAACTCCTCTTGCTATACCTTGAGCGAGAAGTCGCTGATATTTCGGCGTAAAAAGTCTTGATGCTTCCGTAGGATTCGTTAAATATCCGGCTTCTATTAATATTGCCGGCATTTGAGTTCCGACTAACACCCAAAAAGGAGCCGGACGGACGCCGTTATCTTTTACGTTTTTATAAGAAGAGCGTAAAAAGCTTAGCATTCCGCTTTGAACATCAATTGCAAGCTTATTAGATTCTATCATTCTATCGCGGTTTAAAAAATTAAGTATTACGCGCTGATCTAAGTAATTTAAACCTTTTATTTCTTTATTTTCAAGTCTTGCAACCCTTATAGCTCTTTCGTTTCGCGTAGGAGATAAAAAGTAAGTTTCAATACCTTGAATTTTACGAATATGTTTTGGTGCTATATTACAATGAATAGATATGAAAAGGTTTGCTTTTTTGATATTGGCATAATGTGTTCTTTTTTTAAGAGGTATAAAATAATCGCTACTTCGCGTAAGATACACTTTGTAACCTTTTTTCAAAAGATACTTTCGTAAATATTTTGAAATTTGCAATACGGCTACTTTTTCGTATCTTTTTTTTATTCCTATTCCTCCGACATCTTTTCCTCCATGTCCCGGGTCTATTACTATTATTTTTCTTTTATGTTTCTTAGAATTTTGCAAGGTGTTTTTTAATGGTTTTTTATGAAGTTGATTTATATTTATTGTGATTATACGGTTTTTTATAGAGTATTTTAATGTAAATCTTTTTTTCGAAAAATAAACGATTCGAACAGTTTTTTTGTTAAACTGCGCTATTTTTAACACTATATTATTTTTATATCTTTTATAAACCGGTTTTGAAATTATTGCATTCGGTAAATCTATTACTTTTTTATATATTTTCGAATTTAAAGAAAAATATTTTATATTAGTATCGGGAATTTTTATTTTTAAGGGATTGTAAGAATATATTTTTATATATTTCGAAATTTTTGCGGTTGTGTTTGAAGATGTTAAATTTCGTTTTGTTGTTGATTTGTAAGAAGATGATTTTTTTTTCGTAAGTGAGGATAATTTTTGTTGATATTCTTCGGTATTGAATTTCAAAACTTTACCGCATTCGATTAATCCTTTTAAGGCTTTTATTTTTTCTTGTTTGTTATTATCGAGAATTGCGGATATGTATTTTTGTTGATATTTACTATATTCGCGATAAGCTCCGTTTATGGAGTTTTTATTACATTCGGCGAACAAAAAAGCAAAAAGAAGCAAAAAAATTAATTTTTTCATTCTTCTCCGACCAACTCTTTTATAAGTTCTTCGACGCTTAAAAGCTTATCCGCTTTATATGCATATGCTCCGCTAAAATATAATCCGAGTTCTTTATCTCCCATATAAGCGTCTGCTAATCTATCGGCAATACAGTATCCGACTTTTTTCGCTTCTTCGCCTCTTTTACAAGGAAAAACGCAGTTTGATATACATTTGATAGAAGGTGCTTGTTGTTTTTGAACTTTTTCGAGTAATTTCGTTTTAATACCCCGCGCGGGATAACCCACCGGAGATTTCAAAAGAACGATATCTTCTTCTTTGGCGTTTAAAAGCGTTTGTTTGAATTCGTCGCTTGCGTCGCATTCGAAAGTTAAAGCAAAGCGCGTCCCGAGCTGCACGCCATCGGCACCGAGATCAAGAAAACGTAAAACGTCTTCGTGTGAGTATATACCTCCCGCGGCTATTACGGGTATGTTTTTATTCCATTTTTTAACCTCTTCTTTGACGTCGGGGACGAGATATTCAAGCTGATTTTCTTTTTTAAAACACTCTTCGTATTTAAAGCCTTGATGACCGCCGCTTAGAGGTCCTTCTACAATTACCGCATCTGGAATTCTTCCGTATCGTTTTTCCCATCTTTTGGCAATAAGTCTAAACGCTCTACCAGTAGAAACGATAGGCACAAGTGCAACATCCGGAAAATCTTTTGTGTATTCGGGCATATCCATAGGAAGCCCGGCACCTGTAATTATAATATCTGCTCCCGCCTCGCACGAATCGCGCACTACTCTGCCGTAATCGTTTATAGCATACAACACGTTGCATCCAAGTGGCGCATCCGCACAAATTTTCCTTGCGTTTTCAAAAATTTTAAAAAGCGCTTTGCGGTTATAAAACTCTTTTTCAAGCAAAGGTCTTCCCTCAACGGTTTTGGCGTATTTTTTATTTTCGTAATATCCCGTTCCGACTGCGCTTACGACTCCTAGTCCTCCATGTTTGCTTACGCTTCCGGCTAAGTTGTCCCAGCTTATTCCAAGCCCCATTCCGCCTTGAATGATGGGATGTTTTATCGTATGTTTACCTATTTTGAGAGGTTGCATTATTTTCCTTTAAAAAGTTTTCTACTTGCTTTTTAGTTAAATTAAATTTTTTTGCAATTTCGTTTATTGAAAGTCCCATTTCGTATAATGCTCTAATCCCCATACTTAGCCCTTGTTGGATACCTTGTTGAATA
>CAYSKX010000151.1:0-3000 GCA_964431845.1 uncultured Nautiliales bacterium
AAATGAAAATATAAGAATTATTAGTGTTAGAAGATGTAGAAAAAAAGAAAAGGATTATTATGAAAATAACGGCTGAAAGATTTGATGAAAAATTTGATAACTATGAAAATATAGATAAGTATATAGATTATGAAAATCCTATGAATTTAGATGAGTTTAAAAATAAATATATGAATAATAAAATAGAATTAACTTTAACTCAAACTATAAAAGAAAAAATTATAGAAAAATCTAAACAATTAGGAACCAATATAGAAGACACTATAAAAGTTTTATTAGCAAAAGAATTACAAATAATATAATATCTTAATTAAAGGGATTACTTTGAAATTCGATACAATGTTGGCAATAGGAATCGGCGGTTTTATAGGAGCCGTTTTAAGAGCTTATACGGCGGGGCTTGTAAATAATGCTTTCAAGCATGATATACCGTTTGGGACCCTTAGCGTAAATTTAATAGGTAGTTTGCTTTTAGGAATGCTTATTGCGGCTATTCAATACGGAGGAATACAAAATCCGTATTTAAAATCACTACTTACAACGGGTATGATGGGAGCGTTTACTACATTTTCTACATTTGCGATAGAAAGTTTTTTCTTGTTTAAAAACGCACTCTTTATTGAGGGATTATCGTATGTTTTGCTCAACGTAATAGGTTGTATTTTATTAGCGGGTGCCGGTTTTAGAGGTATTGAAGCGATTTTTGAGTAAAAACATGTATGTAGATATTAAATCTATTGAACTTATTAAATTTAATAATTGTAACGGTTGTAGTGAGTGTTGTAAAAATAAATTAATGGCGCCGCTTGTTTTGGAAGATTTTGAAAAAGTTTATAAATATTTTCCGATTTTAATTGCAAAATTTGATATTTTAAAACCGGTTATGCTCTTAAGTAACGAAACGGCATGTCCGTATTTACGAAACGACAAATGCAGTATATACGAAAACAGACCTCCTGCTTGTAAAATATATCCGTATTCGCCGTGGTATGATGATATTTTGCTCGATTTATCATGTAAGGGTGTAGGGGTGGAAGGCGAAATATTACCTTTGACAGAAGAAGGATTCAAAGTTTCTAAATTTTACGAAGAAAGATTTGAAAATATAACTTCAAAAATAAAAACTACAACAAAATGGCTTAACAAACAAACATTAAACTTTTATAAAACATATCACGATATAAAATTATTTACGTTAAAACCTCAAGATATTTATGGGGAAATAATGCAAATATCGCTAACACATTTGTATAAATATTTCCATTAAAAAAATAAAAAAGGGTAAATCATTAACCCTTTAATTATTTTTTCCCGAACTCCTTAGCCGCTGCTTCGATATCTTTATCGCTCATGTTTTTAACGGCATTTACCATCATAGGATTGCCTTTACCTTTTTTAAACTCTTTTGTTTTTTTTGCTATTTCAGCCGGAGTCATTTTATCAAGCTTTTTCGCCATGTTACCGTTATGACACATTCCGCAGTTAAAATTTCCGGCTATTGCAAAACCGGCTATTAAAGTTAGTGTTAAAAATTTTTTCATGTTTGCTCCTTTGTTTTTTTACTCTCTTATTATAGCAAAAATATACAGATAATTACAAGGATGAAGAATGAAAGAATTTGCCGTTTTTCACTAAAAAACATCAAACGTTTTACATAAAACATAAACCCCAACTATCATTAATAAAATTCCGCAAAATTTTTGTATAATTTCCATATAGCGTTTTGCTTTTTCAATTATTTTCATACTTTTCACCGTAAAAAAAGCCATTAAAATAAAAGGCGTCGCAAAACCTACGGTATATAATATCATCATAGATATCGCCTTAGTAGGTTCGATTGAAGCCATTCCTATAATAGTGCCAAATATCGGTCCTATACAAGGACTCCAGCCAAAAGCAAACGAAAATCCGAGTAAAAAGGCGCCGGTGTTTTGTAGATTAAGTCTCTTTTCATATTGCAAAAAATCAAACTTTACAAATCCCGCCACATTGATACCGAATAAAATAATTACTAATGCCATTAAAACATTAATCCATTTATATGTAAAAATATTGCCTATCAAATTTGCGCTTGCTACTCCTATTAGAATAAAAACGAACGAAAACCCCGCTATAAAAAGCATAGAATTTATAAAAATTTTGATTTTTTCTTTGTCGGTTAATTCTTTTTGTTTAAGTTCTTTTGCGCTAATACCAGTAATATAAAAAAAATAAATAGGCACAAGCGGCAATACGCAAGGCGATAAAAACGATAAAACTCCGGCAATATAACTTATAATAAAAGGCATTTTGTCAAAATACTCAAACAATTGAAACGTTATATTTTCAAGCATTTGCTTCCTTTAATTTTTTGGCTAAATTAAACGAATTTTTAATACAATCGTTAAAACTAACTCCGTAATATGCGTTACCAGCCAGATAAATACCAACTTTTTCGGCTTCTTTCATAATCTCTTCAACAAGATTTTGATGACCTAACGAATAATTCGGTATCGCATTTTTATGCACTTTAATCCATTTTATTTTAGAGTTTGAGTTTTTTATAATTTTATAAATATCTTTTTCGGCGATATTTATGATTTCATCTTCGCTCATTTCACTTATTTGCGGATATCTCGCTCCTCCTAACATTACTCGAATTGCATTACGGTTTGGGAAAATGTATTTATCCATTAAAATACCAAGACTCTTATTCTCTACAGTTAATATTCCAAAACATACGGGAGCGATACTCTCATAATCCAAACCAACGATAGCTACCGGATTATAAGGGATTTTGTTTAAAAGAGAGCTTAATTTTTCATATTTTTTAAGCATTTGTGAGGCTTCAAAAGTCGGTGTTGCTATTATTATTTTATCAAATTCTTTAAGCTCGTCTATGTCTTTAATCTCTTTTTTTACAAAATTCGCTTCTGTTTTTTCTTTTAATTTCTCAATCATTTCGCTCATTCCGTATTCGAACGAATGAAGCTCGCCCGTCGGTTGACCGCCTCTTTTTAA
>CAYSKX010000152.1:0-2990 GCA_964431845.1 uncultured Nautiliales bacterium
TTTGAGTTTTCTTTTTACTTACATTTACGGATTTAGTTTCTTTAGATTCTTTTTTATTGCTACATCCACTCACCAACAAAGCCGTTGTCATTGCCGCACCAACACCGGCAGTTTTAAGAAATTTTCTTCTATCCATTCATACTCCTTTAAAATTTTTGTATAATGATACCAAAGTTTTAAATTTTAGTATAATACCATTACCAAAAAAACTTCTTACAATTTTCACACTTTCACCACTTTCACCACTTTTACCAAAATTTACAAATAGTGAAAACAGTGGAAATGGTGAAAATGTCAGATTTGTTTTGTTTTTTGGTATAATAAAACGAAAAAAGGTTTATATTTATAAATGAGTGAAGAATTAACAAAACTGAAACAAGAAAATACAGAGCTTAAAAGAGAAAGTGAAAAATTAAAACAAGAAATTAATCGTTTAAAATCAAGACTAAATTATCTTGAGCAAATAAAAGCGGCACTTGATAAAACAACTATTATTTCAAAAACAGATACAAAAGGTATTATAACCGATGCAAATGAAATGTTTGAAAAAATTTCGGGATATTCCAAAGAAGAATTAATAGGAAAACCTCACAATATCGTTAGACATCCCGAAATGCCAAAGGCCGTTTTCAAAAAAATGTGGGATACGATACAAAAAGGTAAAATATTTAAAGGAATTGTTCGAAATAGAAAAAAAGACGGAAGTGATTATTATGTATTAGCAAACATAATACCTATAACCGATGAAAACGGACAAATTAGCGAATATATAGCTATAAGACAAGATATTACTAAAAGAATGCGTTTGCAACAAGAAAAAGAAAACTTCATAAATTTATTAATAACTTACTTTTCAAAACAAATAAAAAGTCCTGTTCAATCTATTGCTATTTCTTCAAAAGATATAACTCACAATATTGAAAACGATACTTTTGATAAAAAATTTATAACTCAAAAAAATAATAACATTTTAAAAAATGTTTATTTGTTAGAAAAAAATTACAATACTTTAAAAACAATAAGGCAATTGAAAGAAAACAAACTTAAAATGCATATCGAGCCTTTATATGTTACAAAAATATTGAGCCATTTAATTAAAAAATATTATAAACTTTACAACAAAAAAATCAGTTTCAAAAATTGCCAAAAAGATACTATAATCAATACTGATAAAATTCTATTTTTACTTATGCTTGAGATTTTATACGTAAACATACTTTCAAGTAAAAATAAAGAAATCAAAATAACTCTTTTTAAAGAAAATGCTAATCCTATTTTAATATTTGAAACAAAAGAAAAAATACCGTTAGAAGAAATAAAAACACTTAATTTATTTCAACAATTATCCAAAAACAGCAAAAACGGTCTTGATATGTATTTAGTTCAAAAAATACTTGATTTATTTAATTACAAATTGATAACAAACACAGAAAAAGACAAAAATGAAATAATATTAAAATTAAACACAATTCCACCTAAAAATTTATTAAATTAATAATTAATAAGAGTATTTAATTTTATCTAATTCTATCTTTTTAATATATGTTTTTTTATATGAAAAATCGCATCTTGCAAATCTTGAGATTCAAAAAGCGTTTTTAGTTTCGTTCTTTTTTTCTTAGGCAAAGCTCTTATTAATTTTTTCAATTCTTCATCGTCTTTTGCCTTTTTAATCGCTTCGGCATCTTCTTTTAATATTTGTAAAATTTTTTCTTCCGTAATTTCCGTGCGTTTTAGCAACATAAATACAAAAATAAAAGCCATAGAAAATATTAAAACACCTACTATATATATCATCGTTTCAGCACTCATTCGCTTATCCTTTCAACTTCTTCTAAAAATTTTTCAAGAAGTTCGTTTTCTTTATATTTTCCTATTATTTCGCCTTTTTTGATAATAAGTCCGTATCCTTTACCAAACGCTATCGCAACATCAGCTTCTTTCGCTTCGCCTATAGCGTTTACCACACATCCCATAACGGCAAGATTTAGAGGTTTTTTGATATGTTTTGTAGCATCTTCTACGGCTTTTACTATAGGTGGCAAATCAGCTTCGATTCTTCCGCATGTAGGACATGAGATTATATTTACTCCTTCTTTAATAAGATTAAGATCTTTTAATATAGCTTTGCCGACTCTTATTTCTTCTTCAAGTTCTCCTGTTATGGAAACTCTAAGTGTATCTCCAATTCCTTCGAGTAAAAGCGCTCCAAACGCCGCCGCACTCTTGATAGTGGCATGAAATTTCACTCCCGCTTCCGTAACTCCGAGATGAAAAGGATATTTTACAAGTTTTCTTAGCATTTTATAAGCCTCTACCGTTCTTATAACATCACTAGCTTTTAGTGAAACTTTTATATCCGTAAAATCCAAATCCTCTAAAAATTTTATATGCCACAGTGCCGATTCAACCATAGCTTTTGGTGTTTGTCCGTATTTATTTTCAAGATGTTTTTCCAAACTTCCAGCATTCACTCCTATACGAATCGGAATATTTCTTTGTTTACAAACTTTAACGATAGCTTTTACTTTTTTCTCACCTCCGATATTTCCCGGATTTATTCTAAGTCCGTCCACAACTTCGGCGGCTTTAAGACCTAATTTATAATTAAAATGTATATCGGCTATTATGGGAAGAGGAGAGTTTGATTTGATTTGCTTCAAAGCTTTCGCGTCTTCATCGTCAAGCACCGCAACCCTGACAATATCCGCTCCGGCAAAATATAGCTTGTTAATTTGCTCAAGTGTAGCTTTTATATCTTTTGTTTTCGAATAAGTCATAGATTGAACGCTAATTTTCGCATCCCCTCCGATTTCAACATTACCGACTTTAATTTTTTTTGTTTTATATCTCTTTATCAAGATATTCCTTTTTTTATAATTATAACATTTAAATTAATGATAACACTATTATATTTGCTCAGTTTTGTTAATGATTAATACCAAAAAACAAAACAAATCTGACATTTTCACCATTTTCACTATTTGTAA
>CAYSKX010000153.1:0-2987 GCA_964431845.1 uncultured Nautiliales bacterium
ACTTTCGGACATATTATTTTTAAGCTCTTCGAGTTTTTCGTAATACTCTTTTATCTCTTCTTCGATTTCATTGGTAATACCGAGTTCTTGTTGTATCAATTTTAACTGCTGTTTTAGCAAATGCTCTCTGTTTAGCTCTTGGACTTGCTCCATTACTTTGCGTGAGAGTTCGTTTTTGAGTTTGATGGATTCTATTTCTTCGAGAATAAAGCGAATTAAACGAATCAATCTTTTATGCGTATCGGTTTCTTGAAACAGCTCGTATCCCTTGTGAGAGGGAAGTTTCAAAGAACTTGCGATAATATCGACGATTCTGTCGGCATCTGAATTGTTATCTATTATTTTTACAAAATCTTTCGGGAAAAAGGGACTAATCTCGCTTAACGTTATTATATGCTCTTTTAGCGTTTCAAGCAGTGCGCTTATCTCTTTTTGCTCCGTATTCGTAAAAGCTTCTACTTTGTCTATTAAAGCCGTTGTTGGATTTTTGTCTTTAACTTCCAATATCTTACCGCGCGAAAGACCTTGGAAAAGTATTTTAATTCTTCCTTCCGGCAACGTAACTTTTCGTATAATACTCCCTATAGTTCCATACGTTCCGACTTTGTCGTCTAATGCTATGAATATTAAAGAATGGTCGTTTATTGCTTTTTCAACGGCTATTATGTCCGTTTTGTTTTCTAAAAAAATAGGAATTATCATAAAAGGATATATTAATTCTTTCTCTTTAAGCACCGGCATTACACTCGGCAATTCGTTATAATTTTCTAATGTCAATTTTTCTCCTTGTTTATTTTTTAGGATTTAGGTTTTAGGATTTAGGTTTTAGGATTTAGAAATATAATTAAATATATTACTCAACCCTAAATCCTCAATCCTAAATCCTCAACCCTAATTACCAGTAAAACAAATCTTTATACCATTTCACAACCGGCGGTTTGGAATTTTTCGGTATTTTTGTTTCGAAAAGTTTTGCGGCTTTGGGTTTATCTAATTTTTTATAAAGTTTATTTATTTTATCATTTAAATATAAATTTGTCAATTGTGCTTTAGCAAGTATTGTCGATACTTCCGCGCTAAATTCGCTGTTTGGGAATTTTTGTAGATAATTATTGCATATTTTTATTATATTTAACAGTGCTTTTTGGTTCGTATAAGGGTTATCGTATTTCAAAAAATTCATTTTTATTTTTTGATACTCTATCCATGTGATTTCACCGTATGCGGAATATCTTTTTTCGTATTCGTTCAAATAAAAAATCGCCAAATCATACTCTTCGTTTTGCTGATGCGCTAAAAAGAGATTGATTAAATCCGTCTTAATATACATTGATGCGGGATGTTCGGCTTCAAGCGATATAAAATCTTCGTCGGCTTGGTCTAAGTTTTCGTTTTGTATGTCTTTGTAGATTTTGTTATGCCAGCTTAAAGCCGTTAAATTTTCCGAATGCCGGACATCGTTTTTCGAACTACAACCCATAAAAAACACAAGAGGAATAATTATTAGTGTTTTTTTAATCATTCAATTTCCTTAATTCTTCTTCGATTTTTTGAAGTTTTTCTTTAAATTCGTTTAATTCGCTTCTGTTTTTTTCGACGACGTCTTTTGGGGCGCGGTTTATAAAGTTTTCGTTTGATAATTTTTTTTGAAGTTTTTGAATGTCTTTGTTTAATTTTTCTTTTTGTTTTGTAAGTCTTGTAATTAACGGCGTTATATCAACTTCTTCTTTACTTATCATCGTTTCGAGATTATCGCTTATATCTCTTATTGCCATAGGTATCGCTTCGCTTATAAATTCGACATCTTCAATGCGCGCGAGTTTTTTAATATACTCTTTTGCGAGATTTGGTAATTTCGCTAAAACATACGCTTTTTTTATTTCTTTCGCACCCGTTAGGGCTTTGATTCTTCTAAGAGATACGATAGCTTCGATTATCAAATCAAAATCCGCAGGTTTAACTACTTGCGAAACTTTCGGAAACTCTTTTAGCATAATCGAATTTTCTTCAATACCGCTTAACGAAAGCTCCTGATATAAAAATTCCGTAATAAACGGCATAAACGGATGAAGAAGTTTCAAAGCTTCTTTGTAAATACTTCCGAGTTCATTAATGCTCTCTTTGCTTACTTTGCTTAGTTCTATTCCCCAATCGCAAAAATCCTGCCACAAAAATCTATAAAGCGTCATTGCCGCATCGTTAAATCTATATTCGTCAAGTTCGCGCCTTACTTGCTTAGTCGCTTCGTTTAATTTATAAACCATCCATTTGCCAAGATCGGTTTTTATTTCGATATTTTGCAAATCTTCGAATTTTTCGCTATGCATTTTTAAAAAACGCGCCGCATTATAGAGTTTATTCGTAAAGTTTCTGCTTTCTATAAGCTTAGATTCGCTTAATTTTATATCCCTACCTTGAACGGCAAGTATCGCTAAGGTAAATCTAAGCGCATCTGCGGAATAGTTTTCTATCATTTCGAGAGGGTCTATTACGTTGCCTTTACTTTTGCTCATTTTGTTTCCGTGTTCGTCGCGCACAAGCGCATGAAGATATACGTCTTTGAAAGGAACGTCTTTTAAAAAATGAACCCCCATCATCATCATACGCGCAACCCAGAAAAAAAGTATATCAAACCCGGTAATCAATAAATTATTCGGATAAAATCTTTTTAAATCTTCTTTATGATATTTTTCATCTTTGCCCCATTCGCCGTTTTCCCAACCGAGTGTAGAAAAAGGCCAAAGCGCCGAGCTAAACCATGTATCAAGCACATCCGGATCCTGACGGAAATTTTTGCTTTTACACTTAGGACACTCTTCTGGCTCATCCACACTTACCCATTCGTTGCCGCATTCGTCGCAATAATATACCGGAATTTGATGTCCCCACCAAAGCTGACGGCTTATACACCAATCTCTAAGCTCTCTCATCCATGCATCGTAATTGTTTTTCCATTGTTTCGGATGGAATTTAACGTCCCCCCTATT
>CAYSKX010000154.1:0-2978 GCA_964431845.1 uncultured Nautiliales bacterium
TATACCATTACCAAAAAAACTTCTTACAATTTTCACACTTTCACCACTTTCACCACTTTCACCAAAACTTACAAATAGTGAAAATGGTGAAAATGTCAGATTTGTTTTGTTTTTTGGTATCACAATGAAAAACTTTCAAAACTCGAACTTGTTCGAGTTTTGAAATGTGCCGCAAAAGTAAAGCGGTTCCGAGTGAAGAGGTGATTAGCAAAAAAAAGAACGCCGGTTTTAACCGGTAAAAAACAATGAATAATGAAAATGAAGATTGAGGATTTAAAGTTTTGAGTTATGAAAGTTATGAATATGAGTTATGAATTTTGAATTAAAATATTCAAAATCTAAATCTCAAACCTAATTTAATTGCAATCCAAACAAACCGGGGGAAGTTGGTTTTTCGTTTTCGAGTCGAAATTATATATATTGTTTTCGCATTTTTTATGATATACGCCGTAATAATCATAATACTCTTTACATTCGGGATAATAATTCAAGCTTATTCCTTGCTTATTTATACATCCGCTTAACATTATTATAAATATAAACAAAAATATAAATGAAAAAATCTTTTTCATTTTGTTCCTTTACGATTTTTATATTATTAATAAGGTAATGCAATTTTCATTCCGAATGAAATAAAAAATTGCAAAATGTTACCAATCGAAATACATGAATATAAAATTATATAAAAAAGTTTAATTTTAAAAATAAATTTATCTGCATGGTATATAATATATTTATCGTTTTTGAAATTGAAGGAGGTTAGAATGAATATACATAAAATAATTTCGGGGTTTTTTTTTATTTTAGCGATGACGCTGAATTTTGGATTTTTTTATGGCGATCCTACATCTATCGAACAACATAGTGCGTATGAATTGTTTTTTGTGGTTATTGTTAATCTTATAGCTACGTTTTTGAAATTAGGAGACAAAACACAACTTGGTGCGGTTTTGCTTGCGACAAGCTTAGTAGCGGATTTGCAATTAATAAGTTCTGCTATTATTTGGACGGTCACATTATATGGAACACAACATTTTACCGTTACTACATCCGTTACAATAGTTTCTTTATCGGGAGGGGCATTACTTGCTAATATCGTGTCGGTTGTGCTTTTTATCGGCGATACTATCAAATCTAAAAGATAAAATATGAATGATCAATTAATTTGGATAATATTAAAAAAATTAAGATTGCCTTTTTTAGTGATACTTATAACTTTTTCAATTTCAATTCTCGGGATGATGTTAATTCCCGGAGTTGATGATAAAGGTAATCCGTATTATCTTAATTTTTTCGATGCGTTTTATTTCGTTAGTTATATGGCTACTACGATAGGATTTGGGGAATCACCATATGCTTTTACATATCCGCAGAAATTATGGGTAACTTTATCTATTTATTTGACGGTAGTGGGATGGTTTTATGCAATAGGGACAATTGTTTCTCTTATTCAAGACGAAGCTTTGAAAAAAGCTATTAATATTAATAGATTTAGAAAACAAGTTCTTTCTTTTAGAGAAGAATTTTATATTATTCTCGGTTATAATAGAATTACAAAAGAGATAATTAATAATTCGGAAGGGTATAGATTTGTTGTTATAGATAAAAGAGAAGAAAAAATAGATGAATTAAATTTGGAGGATTTTTATCCTTTTGTTCCTTCTATAATAGGAGATGCAACAAATGAAATTATACTAAGATATGCGGGAATAGAATTAAAAAACTGCAAAGGTGTGATATCTTTATTTGAAGATGATGCTAAAAATATGCAAATTGCCACTATTTGTAAATTATTAAATAAAAATGTCGAACTAATAGTAAAAGCTACTTCAAAAAATCAATTTGATTATTATAATTCTCTCGGAGTTGAATATATCCAAAAGCCTTTTAAAATAATATCCGATAGAATATATTATAATTTAACCGCACCTTATTTATGGCTTTTAGAGCTTTGGGCATACGGACATAGTTTGAAATTGAATAAAAACGAAATGTTACCAAAAGGTAAATATCTTATTTGCGGTTACGGAAGAATGGGAAAAGCTATAGAAGACGGTTTAAAAAGAGCTAATATAGAATATAATATATTTGATATAAAAAGTGAAGAATATATTAAACAAAAAGGAGGTGTTGTTTTTGGAGATGAAGAAGATGAAAAGACTTTAAAAAACTTAGATATTAAAAATACTAAAACAATTATAGCCTCTACAAATAATGATTTACTTAATTTAACAATCATCAATAAAGCCAAAGAGTTAAATCCTAATATTTATACAATCGCAAGAGAAAATTCGCTTGATGATTTAACGATTTTCCAAGCTGCAAAAATAGATAGAATATATGTATTAGAAAAAATTTTAGCGGAATATACTATAACTATTATTTCTAAACCGCTTGTTGATGCATTTATTAAAGCTATTAGAGCGAAAAATAACGAATGGGGTAAAAAGATTGTCACTAAATTAAAAACGCTAGTGGGAACAAATCCTTCATATTATGAAATTACCATTAATTACAAAAATACGTATGCTCTTATAAGAAGACTTAGAAAAAATGAAAAAATTACCTTAGGTGATATCAGTAAATCAAGAGAAGATAGAACAAAAGCTTTGAAAATCGTATATTTATTGTTGAAAAGAGGAAATGATATAATTTTAATGCCGGATAAAAATACACAAATAAGAGAAAACGATAAATTGTTAATTGCGGCTAATAAAGATGTTATTGAAGATTTTGAGTATATTACAAACAATATATACGAACTTGAATACGTATTAAATAGAAAGGAGAGCTAATGAGTGAAAAACTGTTTAAAGGTGTGCTTAATTTTAAAAAAGAGGATTTCGAAGCGCATAAAGAATTGTTTAAAGAATTAAAAGAAGGTCAAAAACCTCATACTTTTTATATAGGTTGTAGCGATAGTAGAATAGTGCCGAATTTAATTACCAAAACAATGCCCGGTGAAGTGTTTGTGGTTA
>CAYSKX010000155.1:0-2969 GCA_964431845.1 uncultured Nautiliales bacterium
TTTAGTGTCCATTCTATCATTTTTTCGTTTATTTGACGATTTGGCTGTGAAAAAGTATTTTCTATTATTTTGTATTTATAAATTTTATCGTTTATTTTTAATTCTTCAATAAGATAATTTTTATCAAAAACATATTTCCTGCCTTTTTTTCTAACGACAAAGTCGCAGTTTTTGAATTTTTGTTTTAGCTTTTTGATATCTTCGGCAATTGTTTCATCAACTTTTTTATGATAAATAAGAGTTATTAAGACTTCTTTTTTCGAATTACTTAAAAAATTAATTTCATAAAGCTTAAATCTTAAATTTTCGTTTTTTTCTATTTCGTTAAGCAAAGGAATCATTAAATCATAAATGGCTTTATCCGTAATAGGGCATTCGTTTATCGTTATAACTTTTCTGCCCTCACCCCTTTGACGCATAGCATAATAACTTTTATTTCCCTCATGCCAAATCCTAAATTCCGCCCTCGCTCTAAAATGATTATCCTTTGCGCTAATCACTTCGATTTCGGGAATATCAAATTCGCTAAACAATTCTTTTAATTTTTCGTTTTTCATTTTTAATTGCTCTTCATACGGCAATTCCCACAAAACGCAACTACCGCATTTACCGAAACTACTACAATTCATGACACTCCTTTATATTTGAGGATTTAGGTTTTAGATATTTATATTTCTAAATTCTCAACCTAAATCCTCAACTCTAAACATCATTTAAAGCTTTGCACCAATCCCATTACAATCAAATTCCATCCATCAACCAGCACGAAAACAAGAATTTTAAAAGGAAGAGATATCATAACGGGCGGTAGCATCATCATACCAAGACTCATAAGCACCGAACTTACTACCATATCTATAACCAAAAACGGTAAAAATACCAAAAATCCTATCTCAAAAGCGGTTTTAAGTTCGCTTAGCATAAATGCCGGGACAAGTATGCTCAAAGGCACGTCGTCTATCGTTTTGGGATTTGGTAGATGTCTTATTCTAAAAAATAGAGCCAAATCTTTTTCACGCGTATTTTTAATCATAAATTTTTTAAACGGTTTAACGGCTTTATTAAAGGCCTCTTCATAGCCTATTTTTTCTTCTATATATGGTTTTATTGCGGTATTGTAGGATTTTTTTACATAAGGCTCCATAATAAAAAACGTAAACACTAAAGCTAAAGAAACTAAAAGTGTTGTAGGTGGAGATTGAGGTGTTCCCATAGCTTGACGCAAAAAAGAAAACACAACCAACAGCCTAACGAAAGAAGTCATAACGAGTATAATACTAGGCGCTAAAGCAAGAAGTGTTAATAATATCGTAACGTTTAAAACGGTTACTAACTGTTCGGGTGTCTTAGGCGCCGTTAAGGAAAGATTGACCGTCGGTATTTGAGGTGCTGCCGCTAAGATAAACACGGGCAATATTAAAAACAGTAACTTTTTCATTTAACCCCTATTTTTGGACATTATCAAGAACTGATTTTTCGATTTTGTTTTGATTGTCTTTTTTCTTTGAAAAAAACCATATTTCAACTCTTCTGTTTTTAGCCCTGCCTTGAGGCGTAGCGTTTGCGGCGATAGGATGATATTCCGAATACGCTGCGGCGCTTAATCGTTTAGGAGGAATACCGTCTTTTATTAATATCTTTAATACGCTAATAGCTCTTGCTGCACTTAATTCCCAATTATCCGCATAAGGAGACGTAGGAGGCGGAGGGATATTGTCCGTATAACCTTTTATTTGTATTTCTACATTTTTTGGTAAATATTCCTTAATTATTAAAGCAATTCTTTTCAAAAACAAAAGCGAATCTTCGTTACTTATTTTTGCACTTCCGGATTTAAATGTAATATCAGCTGGTAATCTTATAAAAAATCCTTCTTCCCCTTCTTCCATAGTAATAGCGGGTCCGTTTCCTCCAGATGTAAATTGTTTAAACTCCGTAATTGCTTGAGATAGTTTATTTACCGTTTGAGCCGTTTCGTCCGTTTTTTCAATAGGAGTTGCTTCTTGAATTCTTTTGTGGCTTACTTCCGTTTGTGTTCCTCCTTCAAGCACACTCATAGCACCGGCAAGCGAGCCTATAGCTTCTTGTATTTTTTTTGCATCCATTGTAGACATTGATAAAAGCAAAACGAAAAAGCATAAAAGAAGACTCATTAAATCCCCGAATGTAGCAAGCCATCTTGGCATACACTTAGGGCAATCGCATTTACATTTTTTAGCCATTTATATTCCTATTCAAATTGTGATTTTCTTTCACTTGGCGGTAAGAAGCTTAATAATTTAGCCTCAAGAGTCCTTGGATTATCTCCTGCTTGAATAGACATAACTCCTTCGATTATCATTGTTTTCGCTAATATTTCGTCAGCACTTCTAAGTTCTAATTTAGTAGCTACTGGATCACCGAAAATGTTACCAATCATAGCACCGTATAATGTTGTAAGTAATGCAACCGCCATTGCAGGACCGATAGCTGAAGGGTCGGACATGTTAAGAAGCATCGCAACAAGTCCTACAAGAGTTCCTATCATTCCCATAGCTCCTGCAAGTCCTGCCCAAGCGTTAAATATACCTGACATTGATTTGTGCCTTGCTTCCATTTGTTCTATTTCTATTTCTAATAGTTCTCTTATTGTATCAGGCTCATTACCATCAACAGCCATAGATAAACCTTTTTTTAAAAATTCGTCTTCTTCTTTGTTTGCGGCTTTTTCGAGCGATAAAATTCCGTCTCGCCTTGCTTGTGTAGCATAATCGACAAGTTTTTTTACCAACTCTTCATAATTAGGTTGATAAGTAGGTTTAATCGCTATCATAAATACTTTCGCAAATTTTGTCATCATTTCCATTTTATTAGCAATAAATAACGTCATAATAGACCCGAGAACAACGATTAATATCGATTGTCCGTCGATATAGGGACCTATTCCGACACCCATTGCCATTGCCGCAATAATCAAACCAAGTGCACCT
>CAYSKX010000156.1:0-2928 GCA_964431845.1 uncultured Nautiliales bacterium
CCGAATATCAAATGGTTAGAAGATATGAAATTCGACGAAGATATCGAAGATTTTTATGAACTTGCAAAAAATGATCTTTTTAGCGAAGATATCGTCGTTTATTCTCCGAAATTCGACACTTTTACCCTGCCAAGAGGCGCTACCGCGCTTGATTTCGCTTATATGATTCATACGGATATAGGCAATAAAGCTATCGGAGCTTATATAAATAAAGAAAAAGCGACTCTTCTTACTACATTAAAAACAGGAGATATAATCCGAATAATAACAGGAAAAGAAATAATCCCTCGCTGTAGCTGGATAGAATCGCTAAAAACAAGCAAAGCGAAATACGAACAAAAAAAACTCTGCCGCCAAAAAGAAAAAGAAATAAACGAACGTCTCGCAATTGCAATTCTTAAAGGAATATTCGATATCGACGAAACAAAACTAAAAGCACATATTAAAGTCAATCATTTAAGCGATTCGGTAAGTCGTATAGTCGAAGATAAAAATTTCTTAAAAGATGTCTTAAAAAGACTTTACAAAACTATGAGAAAAAGAAATATTTTATATTTTAAAAATATCAACTTAAAAGAATATGAATTAGGCAATATCAAAATACTCTCAAACAAACAAATTCAAGATATTGGTTTTAATTATTGCTGTCACCCTAAGTTCGGAGATAAAATCTTAGGACTTCTTCAAAAAAGAAAAGTTGAAATTCATCATAGATTTTGTAATAATGCCGAAAAGAAAATTGACAAAGCCGTTTTTGTAGAATGGATAAGAAATACCCAAAACAGATATTTTTTAGTTGTAACTTTACAAAACAAAAAAGGGGAATTGGCAAATTTTTTAACGTTTTTGAACAAGCTCGGTATTTTTATTCATTCGATAAGCTTAGGAAGTGAATCGAATAATTGTAAGCTTGAAATAGAATTTGATTCAAAATTATTTAATTCACTCAAACAAAAAATTGCAAATAAATATCATATTATTGAATTTGTTTCAGCAAAAGATGCTTATAATTAAAAGAATTGAGGGTTTAGGTTTGAGGATTTAGATATTATTTGTTTATATTTTTAAATCCTATTTAATAAAAAGTTCTTATCTCTGCTTATAAGCTTAGATAAGATATAATAGGCCAAGGTTTTGAATATTGTTTATTTATATTTCTAAATCCTAAATCCTAAACCCTAAATCCTAAAATAATATAAGGAGCTAAAAAGAAAATGGATAAAATTAAAAAGGCTTTAAACGAAATAAAAAGAGGTAGCAGTGAAATTATAGGATTTGAAAAAATTGAAGAGTTGGTAAAAAAATTTTTTGAAACGGGAGAGAGATTTACCATAAAAGCGGGTTTTGATCCGACGGCTCCCGATTTGCATCTCGGGCATACGGTTTTGCTTCAAAAGCTTAAAACCTTTCAAAAATACGGAGCAAAGGTTTTGTTTTTAATCGGTGATTTTACCGCTCAAATAGGAGACCCGAGCGGCAAAAGCGCAACCCGTAAAATGCTAACCCCGGAAGTTGTTGCAAAAAACGCCGAAACTTATAAAGAACAAGTATTTAAAATATTAGATAAAGAACACACTGAAGTGGTATTTAATTCGACTTGGTTAAATGCACTCGGTGCGGCTGGTATCGTTGAACTAACCACCACTTATACGGTAGCTAGAATGCTTGAAAGAGACGATTTCGAAAAGCGATACAAATCAAATACACCTATAGCAATTAGCGAATTTATTTATCCTCTTCTTCGAGGATATGATAGTGTAGCGCTTAAAAGCGATATTGAAATCGGGGGGACCGACCAAAAATTCAACTTGCTAATGGGAAGACAACTTCAAAAAACATACAACGTCGGCAAAGAGCAAAGCGTTATAATGATGCCTCTTCTCATAGGGCTTGACGGTATTAACAAAATGAGTAAATCTCTCGGTAATTATATAGGTATTACGGAAAATGCCGATACTATTTTCGCAAAAGTTTTATCAATTTCGGATGAGCTTATGTGGGATTGGTATGAGCTTTTAAGCGACAAATCAATAGAAGAGATAGAAAAGCTCAAAAACGAAGTTAAAAACGGCCTTAATCCTAAGATAGCAAAAGAAGCGCTTGCCGTTGAAATAGTTGATAGATTTCATGGACAAAATGCCGGAATTAAAGCAAAAGAGCATTTTGATAAAATTCACAAACTTGGCGAACTTCCAAGCGATATGCCGGAATTTGGGCTTGTTGAGCAAAATATAATCGATGCGCTCGTAAATACGAAACTAGCAAATTCAAAATCCGAAGCAAGACGTCATATCAAAGGCGGAGCGGTTAGAATCAATCAAGAAAAAATAAACGACCAAAACATAATATTAAAAAAAGGCGAAGAATATATTCTTCAAATAGGTAAAAGAAAATTCGCAAAAGTTAAGATTGTATGATTAAAATAGATATTTCGTTAAGAGAAATAGTTTCTAATTTACCGCATAGATTTATTCAAATATTAACAAACAAAAAAGGAGTGAAATTACTTGACACTTCTTTGCCGAACGTAAAAGACAAAAGAGCCGATTTAATCGTTGAGCTTGAAGATAAAACAATTTTTCATTTGGAAATTCAAACATACAACGATACAAATATGCCTTATAGAATGTTGGAATATTATTTATTAATTAAACAAAAATATAATAATGCCGATATCGAACAAATGGTGCTTTTTGTTGGTGAAAAGTTAAATATGTGCAATTGCATAAACGAAAAAAACTTAAAATTCAACTATATTTTAAAAGATATTAAACAAATAGAGTGTTCATATTTAATGAGCTCCGATGATTTGGAAGATAAAATATTAGCTGTTTTGTGCAATATAGAAGATGAAGATTTATACATTAATACTATAATAAATGAAATACTATTGCTTGATGAAAAAAAACGAAGAGATTCCATCAAAAA
>CAYSKX010000157.1:0-2915 GCA_964431845.1 uncultured Nautiliales bacterium
TTATATAATTTTCGTTAATGATAACAAAAGATTCTTAAATAATTTCTGAAATAACTAAACTGTCCCCTTTTATCAATTGAAGTGCAGTCCTTATTTAAACATACCTACATGATTTCATTTTATTTGTTCAATTTTAATATATCTTATACCAAAAAACAAAACAAATCTGACATTTTCACCATTTTCACTGTTTCCACTATTTGTAAGTTTTGGTGAAAGTGTGAAAATTGTAAGAAATTTTTTTGGTAATGGTATTACACAAATTTAGAAGCGGTATCGACAAACTTTCATTCTTCAACCATCTTATCAACTTTACTTAAAATCACACTAACGCTTTTATCGAAATATTTTTTAATTTTTTCCACTTTAGCAGGGGTTAGTGCGTTTATTTTTTCTTCATATTCAAGCAATGGTGTTATATTGCCTTTGGCAATATAATCGCCGTAAATATTGCTTACTCCCGATGAGCTTTCAAGCTGAGTTAGAAAATCCATTTTTGTTTGATTTTTAACTTTTTCAAGCGCTTTTTTCGTAATTTTCGTATTTAGTATCTCTTTTTTGAGTTCTTTTTCAACTTTTTTCGGATCAATTCCGGGATTTACAACGGCTAAAGCTATAAATACTCCCGGGTCGATTAATTCCATATTATACGCATAAACTTCGCTTACAAGTGACTTTTTATTAATAAGTTTTTCTCTTAAAACGCCGCTTTTACCGCCGCTTAATATTTCGCTATAAGCGCTAAGCGCAATTTGATCTTCATTTCTAAAATTCGGTATTCTGTAAGCAAGTGCTACGATATCCACTTCGCTTTCTTTTTTTATCGTTATGAATTTATCACCGTCTAAGGGCGGTTCGATGCAGTGGAGTGTAGGTATTTTTTTGGTATTTTTGATATGGGAGAAGAATTTTTCGGCTTCTTTAAATACGATTTCCGGTTCAATATCACCCGCAACGAGTAAAAAAGCGTTTTTGGGTTGATAATAGACTTTGTGGAAATTTTTTATATCTTCAATATTCCAATTTAAAATATCTTCTTTAAATCCTATCGGTGTCCAGTGATACGGATGATAAAGATACGTATTGTTAAAAAGCCTAAAATACAAATATCCTATAGGATTATTATCCGTCCTCCAAAGCCTCTCTTCATAAACTACTTTTCTCTCCCTTTCAAACTCATCTTCTTTTAAGCTTAAATTTTCCATAACTTCACTAAAAAGTTCAAACGTTTTATCAAGATAATCGCTTGAGGTTTTAATATAATAATGCGTATAATCAAATCCCGTAGAAGCGTTATCAATTCCTCCGAGACTTTTGACTATTTTGTCGAATTCACCTTCTTTTAAATTTTCGGTTGATTTGAAGTTCATATGCTCTAACATATGCGCAATTCCGCTTTTGCCCATTATTTCGTTGCGACTTCCCACTTTATAAAAAATATTGCTTGTAATAACGTTACTTCCTCTATTCATAGGTATCGCAATTACTTCAAGACTATTTTTGAGTTTATGAGTATAAAATTTATGAAG
The DNA here is from genome assembly GCA_964431845.1 of uncultured Nautiliales bacterium. Taxonomy (GTDB): domain Bacteria; phylum Campylobacterota; class Campylobacteria; order Campylobacterales; family Nautiliaceae; genus Nautilia. Next base: position 1,530 of record CAYSKX010000157.1, read on the forward strand.
CATTTATCGCCTTTTTTTGTGTTATAATATCAAAAAAAGGAGTTAAATGTTAGCCTAAATATTAAAATATACTTATAGCGATTATAAAAGTTGGGAAGGTGATTGGGAATTAATAGAGGGCTTTCCTATTGCGATGGCACCGGGTCCTTTTGGACATCATCAGACAATAATGCTAGAGTTTATTCATATTTTAAAAACAAATCTTAAACAATGTGATGACGACTGTTTTGTATATGCCAAACTTGACTGGGTTATTAATGACTTTACGATTATAAGACCCGATGTAAGCGTAATTTGCAAAAAAATAAGGAAGCATTAAAAGAAACTCCCGAATTTATTGCTGAAATAGTGTCAAATAGCAGTGTTATACCAAAAAACAAAACAAATCTGACATTTTCACCATTTTCACTATTTGTAAGTTTTGGTGAAAGTGGTAAAAGTAGTGAAAGTGTGAAAATTGTAAGAAGTTTTTTTTGGTAATGGTATTAAAACTTATATGATAATTTCAATTCCTACAAGAAAGGTAAGAGTGTTCGAACTAATAAACGGCGAATACGAAAAAATTGTCGACAGAGAAGAGGGAAATATTGATTTTAAAATTACAGAAAACTAAAACATTTCATCTCGGCATTAATTCTTTTATAATTTTCAAAGCTTCTTTAGTTGCTTGTTTATCATATACAAGCGCTAAGCGGACGTAATTTTTTCCCGCTCCCTCTCTTCCCATAAAACTTCCTGGCATTACTCTCACACCTTTACGCCATGCTTTTTTAGCGAATTCTATATCATTGTCCGTTTCAAGCCATATATAAAAGGTGGCTTCGGGAATTTTTATTTGCAAAATTTCTTTGGCAATTTCGAAGTTTTCTTTGTATTTTTTTCTAAACTCTTCGACATGACTATCTTCACTCCATGCTTTAGCGGCGGCTAATTGCAAAGGAATAGGCACGGCACAACCTACATAAGTTCTAAATTGAAGATATTTTTGCAAAATTTCTTTATCACCCGCTATATAACCGCTTCTAAGTCCCGGGGCAGAGCTTCTTTTGGATATGGAATTAATAGCGAGAATATTTTTAAAACCGTTATTGCCTATCTTTTTCGAAGCTTCGAGAATTGAAGGCGGTTTTTTTTCAAAATAAAGCTCACTATAACACTCATCACTTAAAATAACGATATCTTTTTTCAAAGCATACTCCGCCCATTCGCAAAGTTCGTCAATACTCATAACGCTTGCGGTAGGATTGTTCGGAGTATTTAAAATAATGAAATTCTCATCTCCGTCAAGCTGGAAAATTGTATTTTTAAAATCGTTTTCTTTTGTGAGAAGAAGATATAGATCGGAAGAGCACACGTCTGAACTCCAGTCACGGCTACATCTCGTAT
>CAYSKX010000158.1:0-2883 GCA_964431845.1 uncultured Nautiliales bacterium
TTTTTTTTCAATGTTTGGCAGTTCTTTTAAAAGAGGAATAGCGGGAAGTTCTTCCACTCCTACTTCTATCAATAGAGGTTTTAACATTAAAATTCCTTTTTTGATGTAATTTTATCAAAATGTTGATACGATAAGGACTTTTATTTATTGAAAATTAATATTGATACTTCCTAAAACTTCAAATTTTGCATTAGGATCTATTTCTGCGTGAGAGAGCACAACTACATCGACGCCAAAACGTTCCAAAATTTCGGATAGCGGTTTTCTTATTAAAGGATCGACAATAATAACTACCGGTGCGATTCCTTTGTTTAATATTTCCGTTGCGGCATTATTTATTTCTTCTACAAGTTTATTTATTTCCGCTACGGTTAAGATGAATTGTTTTTGTTCTCCTTGTTGTTGAAGTTTATTCATTAAATATTGTTCCGTAGCAGTGTCGAACGTAATAAGTTTAAGCGTTCCGTCTTCATTTTCGTAAAGTTTCGTAATAACGCGACTAAGCGCACTTCGGACATGTTCGACTATTACGTCTATGTTTTTGGTATATTCAGCTACATCGGCAATTGTTTCAAGTATGGTTATCATGTCTTTTATAGGTATTTTTTCATGTAAAAGAGCTTTTAAAACTCTTTGAATAAGCCCTATGTTTGCAACTTTTAAAGCGTCATCTACAATAGCTGGAAAATCTTTTTTAACTCTATCGAGCATTGATTGAACGTCTTGTCGTGTTAAAAGCTCTTCTGCGTATTTTTTAATTATTTCGCTTATGTGGGTTACTATTACGGTAGAGGCATCAACGACGGTATATCCGTTCATTAAAGCTTCTTCTTTTTTATCTTCTTCTATCCAAATAGCCTCTATTCCGAAAGCCGGTTCTTTTACTTTTTCTCCTTTTATTTCTTCTATAACCATAGGAGAGGACATAGCAAGATATTTATCGGGAAAAATTTCCCCTTTTGCGACTTCGACGCCTTTTAATAAAATCTGATAAGCGTTAGGTTGTAAGTGAAGATTGTCTTTTATTCTGATTTGAGGGACTAAAAATCCGAAATCCTGTGCTATTTTTTTACGCATAGTTTTTATTCTATCAAGCAAATCTCCTCCCTGATTAGGATCGGCAATTTTTATAAGCTGATAACCTATATCGAGCTCTAAAAGCTCTACTTTTAGTATATCCTCAAGCACTTTTTCTTCTTCTTTTGCAAGTTCTTCAGGAGATTTTTTCGGTTTTTCTTCTTTTTTGGAAGCTTCTACTTTAGGTTTGGAATCGGATTTTGATTTTTGAGAAGTCGGTTTTGACGGCTTTTTTTTGAATTTGGCAAACAAAGATTGCAAAGGGTCCACGCCCTTTTCAGTTTCCATCATAAAATAACCCGTAATCAAAAACACAAACCCCACAAATATCATGCTTCCCGTAGGAAACCCCGGAATAAACGCCATAAAGAAAAGAATAGTCCCCACAATCAGCACGACTTTATAATCCCTAATAAGCTGTTTGATAACACCTTCTGCGAAATTGGTATCTTCTTTTGTCGCTCTTGTAATAATGATACCCGTTGCGGTTGAAATCATAAGTGCTGGAATTTGTCCTACTAATCCGTCACCTACGGTTAAAATAGTATAAGTTGAAGCCGCCGTTGCTAAATCCATATCTTTTTGAAAAATACCTATCATAAACCCTGCTATTATATTTACAAGCGTAATGATAATTCCGGCAATTGCGTCACCTTTTACAAATTTACTCGCCCCATCCATTGCTCCGTAAAAGTTTGCTTCTTGAATTAATTCGTTTCTTCTTTTTTTAGCTTCGGCTTCGTCGATGAGCCCGGCATTCAAATCCGCATCAATAGCCATTTGTTTACCCGGCATCGCATCAAGCGTAAATCTTGCAGCAACTTCTGCAACCCTTGTAGAACCTTGTGTGATGACCATAAAGTTAATAACTACCAAAATAATAAATACAATAATTCCTATAACATAATTACCTCCTACCACAAAGTTACCAAAAGCAGTAATAATATCCGAAACGGCGGTAGGTCCTTCGTAACCTTTGCTTAAAATCATTCTTGTTGTAGCGACATTAAGTGAAAGTCTGTAAAGAGTTACTATTAATATAATGGTAGGAAAAGTAGTAAAATCTGTAGGCTTAGGTATATATAAACTCAAAAGTAATATCAAAACCGCTACGGATAAAGAAATAGTTAGGAAAAAATCAAGTATGTTGCTCGGTAAAGGAACTATAATAATTAAAAGTATCGCAAATACAAACCCTACGACACCTAAGTCCGCAACTTCGCTGAATACTTTTAGCGATTTTTTAATTCTATCTATCAGTTTTCATCCTTATAATATCGTCTAAGGTATAATTTTTAATCGTTTGAATGAATTCTTTTTCTAAGAAAGCAAAAAACGGTCTTATAGAACATATATCGGCTCTATTTCTCATACAATCGTCTGGATCGCTTGAGCAATAAAAAACTAAAGAATCTTTATCTTCCATTACTTTAAAAATATCTATTATTTTTATATCTTTAGGCTCTTTTGATAAAATAAAACCCCCATGAATACCTTTGAAAGATTTAACAAAACCTTTTCGTGAAAGTGTTTGTAAAAGTTTAGCCAAAAAAGGTTTAGGTAATTCGGTAATTTCGGAAAGATGTGTAACGTCGACCGGTTTATCGAATTTAGAAAGTTCGACTAAGGCATGCAATGCATAAGCGGTTGATTTTGTAAAAAGCAACTCAAATCCTTTTTTGCAAAATTATACACAAATTATATCGTTATACCAATTTTATTCAATTAGATATTAATTTAAAAACTGATAGTTATACCATTACCAAAAAAACTTCTTACAATTTTCACACTTTCACCAAAACTTAC
>CAYSKX010000159.1:0-2844 GCA_964431845.1 uncultured Nautiliales bacterium
GATATAGCGAAAATCACTAAACCTAAGATGATAGTCTGCGGTGCGAGTGCGTATCCGAGAGAAATAGATTTTAGTAAATTTAGAGAAATTGCGGATGAAGTCGGAGCTATTTTAATGGCTGATATCGCTCATATTGCGGGACTTGTGGTAGCTGGAGAACATCCTCATGCTTTTCCATATTGCGATGTGGTAACCACTACGACTCATAAAACGCTAAGAGGTCCTAGAGGCGGACTTATTCTTACAAACAACGAAGAATACGCCAAAAAAATAAATAGCGCAATATTCCCGGGCATTCAAGGCGGACCGCTTGTGCATATAATTGCCGCAAAAGCTGTAGGGTTTAAAATGAATCTTGAGCCAAGCTGGAAAGAATACGCAAAACAAGTTAAAGCGAACGCTAAGGTATTAGCTGAAGTTTTACTTAAAAGAGGTTATGATATAGTAAGCGGAGGAACTGATAATCATTTGGTGTTAGTAAGTTTTTTGGATAAAGAATTTAGCGGAAAAGATGCAGAAGAAGCTTTAGGAAGAGCCGGAATTACCGTAAATAAAAACACCGTTCCGGGAGAAAAAAGAAGTCCATTTGTTACAAGCGGTATCAGAATAGGATCACCCGCACTTACAAGCAGGGGAATGAAAGAAGAAGAATTTAGACTCATAGCTACAAAAATTGCGGATGTATTAGATGATATTAACAATACCAAACTTCAAGAAAACGTAGCAAAAGAGCTTAAAGAATTAGCAAGTAAATTCGTAATTTACGACAAACCTACATACTAATAATAGAGGATTTAAGGTTGAGGATTTAGAAAAAATATAAATATAAAAAATATCTAAATCCTAAAACCTCAAGCCTCAAATCTGATTTATAAATAAAGGAGAGAAAATGGCATATACTACTGATATTTCTTTAATTAAAATGAATAAAAATTATTATTATGAATATAAAGGCTCAATTGTAAATAAAATCGTTTATAAAGGTAGAACTTTCTTTGATAAATATGAAAAAGTAAATAAGCCTATAACATATCAAGTTTTAAATGATCACGCAGAAAGAAAAATAATTATAGCCCATGATTTAATAAATAGACAAAGAAATATTGTTGAAAATATCGTGTTTGATTATAACGGTAGAGATCCAGAAAGATTTTGGAATAGAGCAAGTTTGCTTTTAAGAGAAGAGGGGTTTTTAAATTTTACCGCTTATAATTCCAAAACACCAGGGCATTTGCACCTTTATATTCATAAAGGACATACGACATTAAACGAAGGAATCCAAATTGCAAAAACTCTTTCTTTAAAATTAGCTTCAAAGCTTCCAAGACAGTGGAGAGTTTTTCCAACGGACGAATTACCGAGTGAATTTAATATTTTAAATGTGCCTTATGAATTGTATAAAAAAGAAAGAGGTGCTGCATGGGCAAAACATATGTAGTAAAAAGGAGTTATTATGCCTAGTAAAGATGATTTGTTGAATTTAGAAAATAAAAAACCTGTAAAAAAACCTCTTATATACGGTGCTATTGCTTTTTTGGTTTTTATTATAGGAGTTTTAGGATTTGCAATTTACAATAATGCAACGTCGAAGCAAGATAGTGTTGTTCTTCCTCCTCAAATTCAAGAGGAAAAGCAAGGAGCAATGTTTAAAGAAGTTCCTATAGAAACAACAGCTTCTTCTGGTGAAAATATTAATTTAGCAGATAAATTAATAAAAAACGAAAATAATGATGTTAATGATAATAAAGAAAAACAAAAAGAGGTAAGAAAAAATATTTCGAAAGAAAAAACTAAAACCGAAATCGCTAAACCGAAATTAAAAAAAGAAGTTAGAAAAAAAACGCTCAAAAATAAAAATAGCGTAAAATACTATGTCCAGGTTGCCGCTTTAATGAAATACAAAAAACCGAATCAAAATTTTTTAAATTTAATAAAAAAAGAAGGTTACGAATATAAACTTTATGAAACTTCATATATAAAAAACGGAAAAAAAATAGAGATTGTTAAAATATTAATAGGGCCTTTTGATGAAAAAGATATTTCTAAAGAAGTGAAAAAAATTAAAAACAATATTACACAAAATGCTTTTATTTTTAAGGTTAAATAATGGTTTATGATAAATTTCTCGTTGATGAATTTTCTCCCATTGCAATATATAATCAAATCAAAACCCTTTTTAAGGGTGAGAGAATTTTTTTATTAGAGAGTGTAATTAATAATACAGACGGTAATTATACTTTTTTATTTGTAGGTGAAAAAGAGAGAATTAAATATCAAAACGAAAAAACTTATTTTTTCGACGGAAAAGAAGAAAAAGTTTTTCAAAACGATCCTTTTACTTTTATGAAAGAATATTATAAAAATATTGATTTTGGTTATTATAAAGAATTGACTCGTAAATTACAAATAGGTTTTATTGACGGATTTGTAGGATATATCGGTTATGATATGGTTAAAGTATTTGAGCCGGTGTTGAAACAAAGTATGCAAAATTTAAAAGATGAAACACAAATTCCTGATTTTTATATGATAAGACCGAAAGTGATTATGGGGTTTTCTCATAAATCATCCGAATTTACCGTTATTATTAATGAAGAAAAATACCAAAATTATCTTTATATCGTTAAAGATATAATAAATTCTTCTTATAAACATGTGCCTTTAAAGAAAGCTTGTATTACAAAAAAACCGGAATTTGTGTTTTCAAAAGAAAAATTTTACGAAATGGTAAAAACCGCAAAAGAACATATAAAAGTCGGAGATATTTTTCAAATAGTGCTATCAAATAGACTTAAAGTTAAAGCGAAAATCGATAGATTTTCTTTTTATAGAAAACTTAGAAGT
>CAYSKX010000160.1:0-2814 GCA_964431845.1 uncultured Nautiliales bacterium
TTTTTTAATAATAAGTTTCAGTTTGACATTAGAATTTTCAAGAGCTAAATCCTCGACAATCCCTATTTCAACACCTTTCATTTTGACTTTCGCTTTTTTGGCAAGTCCGTTTGCATCACCAAGCAAGGCATATAACATATAACCCTTTTTATTAAAATCCTGCAAACTATTCACTTGTAACGTTAAAAATATTAAACAAAGCATTCCTATAAACACAAAAATCCCAACTTTTACTTCATTTCTCATTCATTTCCTTTAAATATAAAAGTTTGATTTAATCCTCCGATAGGTTTTAATTCTACATTTATCATTATTATATTATCTTTTCTGTATGAAATTCCATTTTCTTCAAGAATGGGGATACGAGACTGCTTAAAACTTATATCGTAATTCCAGCATTTTTTATTCAATTTTGCTCCGAGAAGCCAATATTTACTATATTCATTATCCAAATCATAACTATATTCGGTGTATATTTTTTTATACGGATTGGTTTTATATCCTAAACCTACTGTTACGGATTCGGATATGTTTTTTTGGTAAATATGAGAAATAAAACTTGAAAACGGATTATTATTATAGCTAATTTTAATACTATTATATACTATTTGATTTTTTTCAACGGAATACTTGTTATTTTCGTTTATGCTCCATTTATAATATTTGATATTAAAAATATTTTCCAAATCTGCATATTGTTTTAATTTTAAATAATAAGTTTCATTTAATGTATGTGTAAGTTTAAAAGCGTTTTTTTCAAAAATTTGAAATATATTTAAAGAAAGATAATCCTGAATATCCGGAGCATTCATCAAATCCGTTAAAATTTCAACATTTGAATAATTTTTAATATTTAATATCAAAGAAGGAGAAAATATATGAATATAATCGCCCACTTTTGTAAGAGAAGTATATAGTTTTAATTGAGTCGAAAGATTAAGATACTTAGATTTTTCAGAACTTTTTTGATAATAAAAACCGTATCCGGAACTTAATAATTCGGTAATTTTAAACTTAAGATAATCGTTAAAAAATGAAAAATTTAACGATATCGGAAACAACAAATCCGCAAGAGTGAAATTCGAACCGGTTTTTTTATAATAATTGTAAAGATTTATATCAAGCATATTTATTAAGCCGTAATTTTTAGTTAAAAAGCGGTGATAATTTAATTGTGGTAAAACTTGCCATGTGTCATCGTTGCTTAATTTAGAAGTATCTATAAAATATTTAAAATACGCCCCATATAAAGAAGTATCGGTAATATCTATATAATTCAATTCGGAAGTTATTAATTTGTCCGAAAGATACGTATCGTTAAACGTATAATTATATGCATCCAAATAAAAATAATCCACATCGTTTGCGTATTTTAAATTTAAATAAAGAGAATCTCGCAACGTTCGCAAATATTTTTTTTCATATATTAAATTATAACCGTAATGCTTTTTATTAGCAAGATTGTTAGATAAATAATAACTATTATTATCTTTAAAAACTCCGGCTTTTAAGCTACCTTTAGAAGTATTCGAATCTACAAATCTAAAAGTGGCATAAACTCCTTTTCCTCTCATTGTCCGAAACGTAGGAGTAATTTCCAAATCCGTATTTACGGAAGTTACGATATATATCGGTTGAGAGTATAGCAACCCTTCGTTTTCCGAATATCCTATATAAGGTCTTAATAAACCGCTTCTTCTTGTTTTATCGAAACTTATATAATAATAAGGAAGATAAAAAACAGGAATTTTATTAATAACAAGCGTTAAATTATATAATTTTAAAGTTTTTTTATCTCTATTATATGTGGCATATTTCGAACGCATAAACCAATCGGGATCGTTTATGCAACATGTCGAAAAATATAGCTTTTTAAAAAATATATTTTTATCTTTAGAATGAACATGTTCGGCTTTTATCCATCCGTCCATTGTTTTATCATAAAAAAATATATCACCCATTTCGATATTTCTTGAACTATACGCTATTAAAGAGTCGGCTAAAATTTTAGAATTTTTGCGAGATATTACGACGTCGGTTTTAAGTATAATTTTTCTTTTTTCGGTTATCAAACCTTTTTTGGCTTGAATAATAGAATCATTATATATAATAACGGGATTTTCGAGAATAATTGTCCTATTGGAATTTTTTACTTTTGTAGCGAATATCCTTACTTCGGCAAATAAAAATGCACTAACGAAGCAAAACAATAAACTAATCCTCAACAACAACGCATTTTCCTACAATATCATGAATTGCCCTATTTAAAGGATCTACTATCGCATATATCATTCCGAGATAAAAAAACATTTCGTCAAAATTTCTCATAATACTCCTACTTAACGACCTCATCCAAGAGGGGTTATCTAAGGTTTGAACGTCAATAATCCTTATTTTCATAGCTATTTTACCGATTGTTTTTCCGTATATACTAATAAATATCCAATGATAAAGAGTATATGCTACAAATATATAAATAAAAAGCTTGTTTGTCAATATCAAAACTTCTTCATAAGTTTTAGCATTAACGAATTGATTATAAAAAGCGAAAACAATTATTAACGAAACCAACAAATCATCAATACTCATCGCTATAATTCTTTTCGTCAAAGACGCCGTTTTAAGCTCTTCTCTATTTAAAATATCAATTATTCCTTCCATTCCTTTCCTTATAATTAGGATTTTACGGAAAACTGAAAACAGAAAACAGAAAACGGATTAATTTATAACTCAAATTCATAATTCAAAATCAATTCTCCATTCTCCATTCTCCATTCTCCATTCTCAATTCTCCATTCTCAATTCTCAATTCTC
>CAYSKX010000161.1:0-2800 GCA_964431845.1 uncultured Nautiliales bacterium
TATTCGCAAACTTCCTTATAAAGCTTATCATACTCTTCATCCGTTACAAGCGGATTATCAAGCACATAATAATGATATGCCCATTTTTTCAACATTTCAACCGCTTTTTTGTAATCGTTATAAGTTTTTATCATTCACCGCTCCATTTTTTAAAATATTATGTTTTAAAAATTTTAATCCATAATTCAAAATTCATAATCTAATTAACCCCATATTTGCATATATTTATTAACAATTTCGATAACGCCGTACTCGGTGTCAAATCAATACTAAATTCTATTAAAACACTAGGTTTAACGGCTACTATCTGATACTCTTTTTTATATAAAAATTCTTTTATTCCATAAACATGACGAGCTGAAATTTTTTTTGCTATTTCTCGAAGTTGGATTAAACCCACTTTCCCTTCAGCAATCCATAAAACTTTATTTGTTTTATATGTTTCTCCCTTAGATAAGGTTAATTGTCTTTTTTCCACTATTGATAATTCTTTTTGATTTAATCCGTCAAAAACACTTATTTCATCTATTGAAACTTGTTTCTTTTTTGCTAATTTAGCAACCAACACCAAAAACTTCATTTCTTTATCGGTATATTCGGTAAATAATTTCACTTTATTACCTTTATTAAATTTTTTAAATATCTTATTTTTTCATTATTAAAACTTTTAGATTCGTCAATATGTTGTAGTTGATATTTTAAATATGTTTCCGAAGATATATCACCATGTATATCTGCATTCTTAAAAAAATGAACAACTTTAGGAGAATTAGAAGCGTTATACCATATTAGTTTATCAAAATAATATAATTTCGTATTAATAATTTTATTTAATTCTTGCAAAATTTCTTGTTTTGTTTTTTCAAAAATAGAAAAAAATTTTTTTCCTTCCTCTTCTTCTATCTGATTTACCTCCATATTTGCTTGAGCTAATTGCTCTTTGTATAATGCTGAAAAATATATTGCATCTACATTTATTTTTTTTAATCTTTTATATTCTTTTAATTCTTCTCGATTCTTAGGAGGCGTTTTGTAACTTTTCAATTCCGCTTCGGTTGAACGTAAAATTGTTTCATATTTTGAAATTTTTTGTTTTAAATCTTCTATATGATTTTGTAATTTTTTGTATTTTGATAATTTCGGTAAATATATATTATAAAAAACATAAGACGAATTTAGTTTTTTAATTTTTTTATAATATTCCACTAAAGATTCTATATCTTTATATAATTTAACAGGCAAACCGGTAATTACATCATAATCTATTTCATATAAAAAATTTGCCGCACTATGCAAAAAATCAAATAAATCCATATAATTAATATTCGGCGTTATTAAACCGTATTTTTGAATTTGACCTTTATGATGATTAATTACTGCATACGCTTCTTTAAAAAAACTTGAAAAAAAATCCAATTTTTTTCCTTTTTTTTACGTAATTTTAACTAAAAAAAATGTATTCGGAAAACGAAAATTCAAAACTAATTTTCCATTTTACATTTTACATTGTTCACTATTGCAATATTTCTCTTTGTCCTTTTGCGTTAGGGGCAGACAATACGCCCATTCTTTCGAGTTGTTCGATAATATTTGCGGCTCTATTGTATCCTATATTGAGTCTTCTTTGAAGATATGAAATGCTTGTTCTTTTTTCTTTAAGTATTATTTCTTTAGCTTCGTTAAACAATTCGTCCAAACCGTCTATTTCTTCCAATTCTTCACTTTCGCTAATAGTGTTTAATATAAAATTATCATATTCGGCAGGTCTTTGGGATTTTAGAAACTCTACGACTTTTTCTATTTCCGATTCGCTCGTAAAAGGCGCATGAAGCCTTATAAGTCCGGTAATTCCCGGAGGCGTAAATAGCATATCTCCTCTTCCAAGTAAGCTTTCAGCCCCGAATTGGTCTAATATTACTTTCGAATCTATTTTTTGTCCGACTTTGAAACTTATTCGACTTGGTAAATTCGCTTTAATAAGTCCCGTTACAACATCAACACTCGGTCTTTGAGTGGCTACTATCAAGTGAATACCGCTTGCACGCGCCATTTGCGCCAACCTTGCTATGGAATACTCCACATCTTTGCCGCTTGTCATCATCAAATCGGCAAGCTCGTCTATTATTATGACGATATAAGGCATTTTTTCTTCTTCGCTTACTTTTTCGTTATAGCCTTCTATATTTTTTACTCTCGCTTTCGCCATTAGTTTATAGCGTCTTTCCATCTCTTTTACCATAGAGTTAAGGGCGGTAATAGCCTTTTTAGGCTCGGTAATAACGGGAGTTAATAAATGCGGTATGTCGTTAAAAATAGAAAATTCAAGCATCTTTGGATCAATCATTACAAATTTAAGCTCATCCGGAGAATTTCTATAAAGAAGTGACAAAATCATAGCGTTAATACCTACACTTTTACCGCTTCCTGTCGTTCCAGCAATAAGCAAATGCGGTAGTTTCTTAAGATCCGTCACAAAAGGTGCTCCAACTATATCTTTTCCAATAGCTATCGTAAGAGGTGATTTAGCTTTTGTAAATATTTCGCTTTCAAGTATTTCTCTTAGATATATAATTTCAACTTTTTCATTCGGTATTTCGATACCTACGACGTCTTTGCCGGGAATAGGCGCTTGAATACGAATTGATTGCGCTTTTAGCGCCATTGCCAAATCATCCTGCAAAGCTAAAATTTTGGATACTTTTATATGAGGCAAAGGTTTAAACTCAAAAGTCGTAACGACAGGTCCGACATAATACCGAACGACGTCTCCTTCGATTTTGAATTGCTTTAATTTTTCGAT
>CAYSKX010000162.1:0-2788 GCA_964431845.1 uncultured Nautiliales bacterium
CTTAGCGGCGGAATTTTTATAGGAACGGTATTTAATCTATAATACAAATCTTCTCTGAATTTATTGTTTTTTATCATTTCGTCGATATTTTGATTTGTGGCGCTTATTATCCTAACATCAAGCTTAATAGGTTTAGTCCCACCGAGTCTGAAAAATTCTTTTTCTTGTAATACTCTTAAAAGTTTAGCTTGAAGATTGTAAGGCATTTCTCCTATTTCATCCAAAAAAATAGTTCCGCCTTGAGCCAATTCGAAAAATCCGGGTTTGCTTTGCGTAGCATCGGTAAAAGCGCCTTTTTCGTATCCGAATAACTCGCTTTCGATTAAATTTTCGGGAATTGCACTCATATTAACGGCTATAAACTCTCCTCTGCCTGAATTTTGATGAATAAATTTGGCAAATTCCTCTTTACCCACACCGCTTTCACCTAAAAGCATAACGTTTGCCATAGTAGGAGCTACTTTTTTTGCTATTTCAAGCACTTGTAAAGTGTTTTCATCATTTGCTACGAATTCTGGTTTAAATACGGCTTTTTTTCCTTTGGTTTTTGCTTTTATGGTTTTTTTTCTTTCAATTGCGGCGATTAAATCCTCTATTTCGAAAGGTTTTGTTAAAAAATCCTTCACTCCGAGCCTAAGTGCCGCAATAGCTTTATTAAGCGTCGCATTTCCAGTAATCATAATAACGTCATATTTACCGTTAAGTTCTCGGACAAATTCAATTCCGTCCATTCTTGGCATAGTAATATCGCTTACGATTAAATCGATACTTTCATCTAATCTTTTAAGAGCGTCAAGTGCATGTCTGAATTCGACAACTTCATATCCTTCACTTTTAAGTGCGAGCGAAAGAGATTTTCTCATATTTATGTCATCTTCCACTATAGCTATTTTCATTCATTACCTTTTAAGTAAAAATACGCAATTTGATTTTTCATAATAATATCAAATCTATGAGGTAAAAAGGTAAGTTTTGAGCGAGTTTTTAAGTTAGAATTAATAATTTCGTCATTAGAAGTAACAATTAATCCGTTTTTTAATAATTCATTTATGATAACGGATTTGTTTTTGTAACAACATTTCCTAATAGAAGACGACTTGCAAGGTAAAGAAAAAAGAAATTTTTTATGCTCTATCGATGAAGTCATCGCTTTTGAGCAATTAAATCTACTAAAACTAATTTTATAATTCGACACTTTATATTGAAAAGAAATATAAAAATCTTTCGCTTTTAAATTAATTATTATTATAAGCGAAAGGATTATTTTTAATAAATTTATTCCATTCATTTACATCCAATTTTAAAGATAAAACAATACTATAAATTCCATTTTTGAAATCTTCTTCAACTATATTGGCACCTCTTATTAAACCGCTTACATAAGATCTTAGATTTGAATTTTGAAGTATCATGTTTTTTACTGTATCTCTGCCGTTAATTTTAATACCATACATTTTTTCTGCCAAACTTTTATATGCATCCACAATAGCCGCTCTTCTTGCCATAACTCTTGCTTGCGCTACCGAACAAGCCCCTTCGCAAGGTGTAACGCCCACTCCGCTTGCTTCTATTGTAATTATACTGGTTTTATTTTGTAGATTCGTAATAACATTTGTTGTTTTTGGTTTAGAACTCTCTTGAGTAATAATTGCCGGTTTTGAAACTGGCGCACTTGGCGACGTTTTTTTAATAGAAGTAGGATTAGAGCTTGTTATTTGTTGTTGAGTAGCAAAAGCAAAATTCCCTATTAGGCAAAAACTGCCTATTAATACAATTTTTTTCAAGATAACTCCTTTTTTAAAAAGGAGAAGCAAAAACTATTCCAAACGCATTTGAGACAATTTAAACCATTTATTCATATCCAATTTTAAGCTCATTGAAACGGTATAAATTCCGTTTTTGAATATTTCTTCTTCTATTGTTGCACCTTTAATTATACCTGTCACATAAGTTTTTAATATTGAGTTTTGTAAAATCATATTTCTAACCGTATCGCGACCGTTGATTTTAACACCGTATATTTTTTCACTAAGTTGTTTATAAGCATCCAATATAGCCGCTCTTCTTGCCATTGCTTCGGCTTGAGCTTTAGAACAAGCATCCTCGCACGGCACAACCCCCATTCCTTTTGCTTCTATTTTAATAAATTGTTTTACTGGAGGTAAAACTGGTGAAGGTTTTACTGTTTGTTTAATAGGTGTTGTAGTATTGCAATCTACTAATTCGAGTTTTTTACAACAACCTGTGAATAACAAAACTCCACTTGCTACTAACAATATGTTGTTTTTTTTCATACCACATCCTTTTTTTTAATCTTTTATTATATCGGCATAAAAAAACAAACATTTATAATATTCCGAATAATATCATTGCCAAAAAAACTTCTTACAACTTTCACACTTTCATCACTTTTACCAAAACTTATAAATAGTGAAAATGGTGAAAATGTTAGATTTGTTTTGTTTTTTTGGCATAATTTATCTATTTTAACTTCCGATAATAAAGATTGTTTTATTGCAAGTTATTTATAAAAATTGTTATAATTCTCTAAAAAAGAGGGATTGTTATGGTGAATATTTTAATCGGAATTTTCGGTTTATATGTTTTTATCAAGATTTTTCTTGAAATAAAAGAAGTCGTTTATATTAGAAACGCATTTGATGATGGTGCCGTATTGATGGATTTTGAAGCATATAAAGACGCAGCTATATATTCTATATATAAACGAACTATAAATATATTTAATTCGTTAATTTCAATGTTTTTGGTTGTTTTTTGGTTAAGCGGG
>CAYSKX010000163.1:0-2786 GCA_964431845.1 uncultured Nautiliales bacterium
AAAAAGGAGGAAAAAGGAAAAAAGGAGAAAAAATGAAAAAAGCAACTTGCTTTCGATGAAATTATATATTTTTTAAGTTAAAAAGATGTTAAAAAAGAAGGGAAGTAAAAAATGAACAATGGAAAATGGAGAATGTTACAATGGAAAATTTCCATTTTCGGTTATCCGTTTTCCGAACGTAACGCCGGTTTTAATCGATATGAATTAATTTTGAATTGATTAAATAATTTAACCTTATAAGTTTTTAACTTTTGAATAACGCTTTGTGTCATGGGCATCACAAAGCAACTATGTTAATGGACTTCTGATTAAAATATCTAAATCCTAAACCCTCAATCCTAAATCCTAAACCCTCAACCCTCCATCCTAACTTTTAAAACGGCGCTTCCGAATGCTTCTATAGCACCGCTTAGCGGTAAGGCTTTCGGGGTAAAGACGGGATGGTTTTTCTTTATATACGTATATGTTTTATTTAAAAACTCTCCTTCAAACAAATCTCCTACCAAAACAGCGCCTTCAAGCGGCGATTCGTTATTTAACTCTTCATAAACATTCGTTAAAAATTCCGCAAAACTTTCAAGCACACCGTAACTTAGCAAATAATTATCAACACCCGCGAGTTTAAAGCTCATAGCCGTTCTTATCGCCCATAACGGATCGAGATTTTTGTTTTTCATTTTGTAATCTATTCTAACGCCTTTTTTTGTCATTGCAGAATTTGCATATTCAATCACTTTTTCATACCCTTCGTCGATATTATCGCTAAGTCCTAATATAATACCGATAATTCCCCACAAATACGCAATGCCTTGTTTTTTGGTATCAAAATTAGCACTAAGGGCATTTTCAAACGACTGAGGCTGTTTTGTCGCAAAATTATTTACCAACTTTTCACCGGTTTCGTTCATTGTCTTAATAGCCGCAAAAATTTCACTGAAATTATGAAATTTAAAATCAAAATCAATATATTCCACAAGTCCGAACTTGGGTGAATTTATCATTATTTTATTTTCATTTTCCTTATAAAGCGCAAATCCAAGCGTAACTTTGTCTTCAAGTTCCCATTGGTTTAATACTCCGAAATATCCGGCATAAGGCAGTTTTGTTTTCGATTCTTGTTTGTCGTTCGTTTGGAGTAAAACGGTTTTGTTTTCTTTACAAACGGCTTTAAACTTACCATAACCTATTTCGATATCTTTATTTAAATATTTTTCAAATTTCGGAAGAATGCCTCTCTCACCGCTTTGAATTAAAATATCTTTATTTTTAGTATCGCACACAACCGCTACGGGGATAACGTCGCTGTTATCAAGTTCAAACTCGAAATCAGCGGAATTTTCGGATTTTTTAAGCCCTATTAGTTTGATATCGTTTTTAATTTCTTCACATAAAAGTTCAAGCACCATACAATCTGGAAGTTTTACGCAATAAGCGGGATTTGAAACTCCGTATTCTTTTTTGAAATTTAGATTCGTTTTAAGATTCACAAGCGGTTTTTCTATACTTCCAAGCGCTTTCGCATCTCCTTCGAAACTCATAAAATACGTAGCGACAGCCGCCAAATCAACCGCCACAATCTGCTCGGCGCTTTCTAAATCGGTAGTAATTTCAAATTTACCGTTCATTGTTTGAATATATATTTTCCCCTCACTCCTTAATTTATCCGCTAACTTTTCAAATAACTCTTTATATTTTAATTCTCCATTCTCAATTCTCAATTCTCCATTCTTATACCCGCACACCTCACAATGATGAAAAGGATTATAATAATTTTCATTTTGAGGATTTTTCGCTTCACTTAGACATTTTGGACATGGAGGTAAATTTATTGTCGGAAAATCTTTTTGCAAATCGTCTTTAAATTCTTCGACAACTTCGGCATTGAGAGACTTTAAAAATATACTAAGCGGCAATTCGCGAGACAATTCTCTTGAAAAATTATTAATACCTTCTTCATTACTTTCTATATAAGCATATAAATATTTTAAATCTCTACTAAGCCCAAGCTTTATATTAAGCCTTTTAGCAACTCTTATTAAGATTTTTTCAATTACTCCGCTATTGCTATCTAATTCAAAAATAAACTTCAACACCATAATCAAATCCTTTTTTAAAATTAAAATAATTGAATTCTCTGAAAAATATCATTTAAAAAACTTTTATAGTGCAATACTGAAACTTTGAAGAAATTTCAATTCATTATAATGAAGTTATTCAAAAATAATATTTTTCTAGAAATTTCAATTTAAATTGTAAAACCCAAAAAGGGTTAAGAGATAATGATTTTTTTTCTTTAAGAGCTTTTGCAACGGTAGCACCGATATCGGCAGGAGATTTTACTACATATACTCCGACTTCTTCGAGTGCCGACATTTTTTCAGCCGCCGTTCCTTTGCTTCCGCTGATAATCGCACCGGCATGACCCATTCTTTTACCCTTAGGCGCAGTTTGTCCGGCTATGAATGCAATTACCGGTTTTGAAATTTGTTCTTTGATTAATTTTGCCGCTTGAATTTCAAGATCTCCTCCGATCTCCCCTATCATTACGATAGCTTCCGTTTCATCATCTGCTTCAAACATAGGAAGCAATTGTTTATAACTAAGCCCGATAATTGGATCTCCTCCGATACCAACGGCAGTCGTAATTCCAAAACCTTCTTTTACGACTTGATTACTAGCTTCATAAGTAAGCGTTCCCGATTTGGAAATAAGTCCTACGTTTCCTTTTTTGAAGATGTTACCCGGCATAATTCCGATTTTACACTCTTCGGCGGTAATAATTCCCG
>CAYSKX010000164.1:0-2707 GCA_964431845.1 uncultured Nautiliales bacterium
TTTCATCCGCTCTCCACATTTCATAAATTTCATCGGTATTAAGTGAAATACTATCTACCATTACCGCATAACTTTGAGAATGAAGTGCTTCTTCAAAAGCTTGACGCACAATACACATATTGACCTCAGGCGCTGTTATCCAAGGGTTAACGTGATCAGGGGTGTTATTCGTTTGAATGCTGTCCATAAAAATTAATTGACTAAGCGCTTTGTCATACATTCTTTTTTCCGCAGGCAATAATTGTCTGTATTGTCTTGCATCTTCGGTTAAATCGACTTCTCTTGGAAACCACGTATTTGCAAGCATCATCTCCCATAAATTATAAGCCCATGGATAACTTAGCTTGTTGAGGTTGATTATCCCTTCGGTGCATCCGTTTATAATAGATGTAGTCGAACCTTTATGCAAAGGACAATTGTAATTGAAAAGTTTTTTAATTTGCATATTCGCTCCTTTATGTTGTGTGAAAAAAGGTGAAAATGTGAAAATGGTAAAAGTGGTGAAAAAAGGTAATTTTGAATTATGAATTTTGAATTAATTTTCTATTTTTCATTGAATAATTCTCCATTCTCCATTTTCCATTCTCAATTCTTTCGACATTTTATCATTTTTATATAAAAAATTCTATTACGGCTTCCACTCCGTTTTGTTCGTCGCTATTTAATTTGATTTTACCGTTATGTAGTGTAATTATCGAGCGGACAATACTAAGCCCGAGTCCGAAGCCTTTTACTTTTTTGTTTCTGCTTTCATCTACTCTATAAAATTCGTCAAATATAAAAGGAAGTTTTTCTTTTGGGATTCCTATTCCGTTGTCTTTTATTTTTAAAATAATTTTGTTTTTTTCTTTTTTCATGGAGATATCTAATTTATTTGCTCCGTATTTTATGGAGTTTTCTATTAAATTCGATATTGCTATCATCAAAAGCGTTTTGTCTCCTTTTATATAATATTCCTTATCTTCTTCGATATTGAGATTTATTAATATTTTTTTTCTATATTTTTCAAAAAGTTCAAGAATAATATCTTCAATATCTATCTCTTGAAAATTTTGTTTGCTTAAAGAGCCTTTTTTGGTTAAAAATAGGAGTTTGTCGGTTATTTCGTTAATATAATTTATTTCGTTAAGTAATGACAAAAGCAATTCTTTATCGCATTCGTCATTCATTAAAGCCACTTCGATTTCACCTTTCATTATAGTAAGGGGTGTTTTTAGCTCATGCGAAACGTTTGAATTGAAAATTTTTAATCTGCTAAAAGATTCTTCTATATTAGCGGCAACGTTATCGATAAATTTATAACCGATTAATAAAACGATAAGATATATAAAAAGCGATACGGCAAGGGAAATGGTTTTTACTATTTGAATTTTGTCATCATTTCCGGAAATAACAGTGGAAACTTGAATGATTTTATTGTTTTTTTCGTAATTGTAAACCAGAAGCGTTTCTTTGCCTGTGGGAGTGTCGATTTTTTTCGTTTTAAATTCTTCAAGATTTTTTTTTGCCGTTTGCATAATAAATGAGTCGTTTTTATTGATTATTCTAATAAAAAGCGGATATACTTTATATTTGTGCTGAATTTTTAAAAGCGTATTTTTGTTTAGTTTTTCGTTTGAAATTTCCGTAGCTATTATGACTAATTTGTCTTTTAGATGCATATTGAAAGAGCTAATAAGAAAAAATATCAAAGCTCCTTCAAAAATCGCAATAATCAAAAAAACCACTATTGCAAATTGAATAAAAAGAGTGTTTCTTAAATTATTCATCGCTTAATTTAAATCCCATACCCCTGTAAGTTTTAATTAATTTTTTGTCAAATTCTTTATCTATTTTTTTTCTAAGGTGAGAAATATAAACGTTTATAACATTTGAACTAATTTCATCATCCATTTCCCACAAGTTTGCATGAATCATATCGGTATTTACGATTTTATTTTTATTAATCATTAGATATTTTAACAATTCGAATTGTTTTGCCGTAAGTTCGATTAATTTACCGGCGCGTCTGACCTCTTTCGTTTCGGGGTTAAGCTCCAAATCGGCGACCTTGATAACATTACCATTGAGATTGTGACTTCTTCTGTATAAAGCTTTTACCCTTGCGATTAACTCTTCAAATTCAAAAGGTTTAGTCAGATAATCATCCGCAACGCTTAAACCTTCGACTTTATCTTCGATATCTCTTTTAGCAGTTAAGATTAGTGCCGGTGTGTTTTTTTCTTTTTTAAGCTCTTTTAACAGTTCCACTCCGCTGATTTTCGGAAGCATCCAATCTACAATCAAAACATCATAATTATTGTTTTGCGCCATATAAAGCCCTTCTTCCCCGTCTTTAGCTACGTCTATTCTATAGTCGAGTTTTCTAAAACCGGCTTGAGTGAATTTAATGATTTTTTCGTCATCTTCGATTAATAGTATTTTCATGACATCTCCTTTTGTAAAATATGGTTAAAATAAGGAAAAGAGAAGGAAAATAAGGGGAAAAGAAAAATACACAACCTCATTACCTTTCTTTCTCTTCCCTTTCTTTTCCTTTTCCCTTCCCTTTCTTTTCTCTTTATTATTATACAAAGTTTAACACAAAAATGTAAAATTCGGTTAAAAATTAAGAATTGTCTCATAATTGTCATGTCTTTCACTATCAAACAATTCATTATCTTTTTTTCAAATTCATACCATTACCAAAAAAACTTCTTACAATTTT
>CAYSKX010000165.1:0-2656 GCA_964431845.1 uncultured Nautiliales bacterium
GCAGAAAAAAACCCAAAAGCCCTTGAAGGTTTTGCGAAAAAATGCGGTATTTCAACGGATGAAGTTACATACAAAACAAAAGGAGATAAAGAATTTTTATACTATAAAAAAGAGATTAAAGGAAAAAACGCAAAAACGCTTCTTCCTCAAATGATAAACGAATGGTTAAATTCTTTGAATTTCGGAAAAACTATGAAATGGGGAAAATGCGAAGCGGAATTCATAAGAGCTATTAGATGGATATTATGCATGATAGAAGATGAAATCATAGAGTTTGAAACTCACTGCACCAAATCCTCAAACATAACAAAACCTCATAGAATTTTCAAAAACGATATAAAAATAAACTTCGTAAGTGAATATTTTTGCAAACTTGATAAAAACGGGGTTATTTTATATCAAGACGAAAGAAAAAATAAAATTTTAAAAGAAATTGAAAAAATACAAAACACTAATAACGTCAAAGTGGAAATTGATGAAGATTTACTTGCCGAAATTGTAGCAATTACCGAATTTCCGACACCACTACTCGGTAAATTCGACGAAGAATTTTTGGTATTGCCAGAAGAAGTGATTATTACGTCTATGAAAGAGCATCAAAGATATTTTCCGGTATATAAAAACGAAAAACTTACAAATGCTTTTGTAGTCGTAAGCAACGCTTATACCGATAATTTCGAAAAAATAATAGCAGGAAACGAAAAAGTTCTTCGCGCAAGACTTAGCGATGCGCTGTTTTTTTGGAAAAACGACCTCAAAAACGGCTTAAGTATAGAAGGTTTAAAAGATATAGTTTATATGGACAATCTCGGAAGCGTTTATGATAAAGTCAAAAGAGAAGAAAAAATAGCCTCACTCTTAGCCGATAAATTCGACGCCGATAAAGAAAAACTCATAAAAGCCGTTAATCTTGCTAAAGCAGACCTTTTAACCGAAATGGTTTATGAATTTACCGAACTTCAAGGCATTATGGGATATTATTACGCTAAAGCCGCCGGAGAAGACGAAGATATAGCAATAGCTATAAAAGAACAATATTCAAGCGAAGCAAGTAACAAAATATCGGCTCTTTTAAATATAGCAAGAAACCTCGATACGCTAATGGCACTATTTAGCATAGGCAAAATCCCAAAAGGCAACAAAGATCCGTTCGGACTTAGACGTGCCGCAAACTATATTATAAAAATAGCTAACAAAAACGATATTGCGCTTGATATTAAAGATATTATAAACGAACTAAAAAACAACTATAAAACGTTCGATACGAATAATTTAATCGAATTTATTTTTGAAAGATTATATAAATTTTACGACGTAAATCCATCCGTTATAAGAAGCGTATTAGCAACGGGTGAGAGTAATTTAAAAGAGATTGATAAAAAAATAAAACTTATTAACAAAATAGTAAATTCAAGTGATTTCAAAGAGCTTGCCGGAACATTCAAAAGAGTTGCGAATATCGTTAAAGATTTTGAATTAAACAATATTAACGTAGATGAAAGTTTATTTGAAAAAGAAGAAGAAAAAGCCTTATTCGAAGAATTTAAAAAAGTCAAAAACATCACATCCTTAGAAGAAAAACTTGATTTTCTAATATCGCTTAAACCGTTAATCGATAAATTTTTCGATAACGTTATGGTAAATGTAGATAACGAAAAAATAAAACACAACAGAAAAAGCTTAATCGCCTCAATTTATAAAGAATTTCTCGATATTGCGGATATTAAAGAAATTACATTATAATGGAGTATTGATGAATAAACAAGATATATTAAACTATTTAAAATCTCATCAAACTAAATATGAAAATCAATTCGGTATTAAATTTGTAGGTCTGTTCGGTTCTTTTGCAAGAAATGATGCAAACGAAAACAGTGATATCGATATATTATATGAAATTAAAAAAGGCAAAAAACTGTCAATATTTAGCTATTTGAAATTAATTAATGAATTAGAAAATATTTTTCATAAAAAAGTTGATTTAGTTAGAACTACAACGTTAAAACCACAAATCAAAGATTATATATACAAGGACTTAACTTATGTTTAAAAGTAATCGTGACTACAAGCTTTATATTGATGATATCGTAATTGAATGTAAAAATATTAAAAAATTTGTTGAAGGTATTGATTATAACGAATTTACTCAAAATCTTGAAAAAGTTTATGCAGTAGCTAAAGCATTTGAAAATATCGGTGAAGCCGTTAAAAATCTTCCCAAAGATATAACAAACAATTATCCGCAAATTCCGTGGAGTGAAATAGCAAAAATGAGAGATATTTTAACTCATCATTATTTTGGTATTGATGATAAAGTTTTATGGGACACATTAGATAGTGACTTTGAGGAATTTGAAAAAATCATTAATGAAATAGCAAATAATTTTAATAGTAAAAATAATAAATAGTATAATTCTTTTAATCCTAAAACGGAGAGTTAAAAATGAAAAACATAAAATTAATAAAAATCACAATTAACGGGCATAAAAAAGAAATATCCGAAAATACAACAATCAAAAAACTCTTAGAAGATTTGCAAATTATTGATAAAACTATGGCGGTTGCGGTTAATATGAAAATAGTAAAAAAAGAGGAGTGGAGCAAATTCGCTCTTCAAAACAATGACAAAGTAGAAGCCCTTAATTTCGTAGGAGGA
>CAYSKX010000166.1:0-2585 GCA_964431845.1 uncultured Nautiliales bacterium
CAACATGTTTATAAATATGTAATGCCGTCTACTTTTAATAATAAAGAAGTTGCGGTATTGGATAAATTAAAAAACATCGGTAATTCGAACGATTATGTTCTTACGTGGTGGGATTACGGATATCCTATAAGATATTACGCTCGTAAATTGACGTTTGTTGACGGTGGAAAACATGAAGGAAATGTAAATTATCCTATTAGTTTTGCTTTAACAAGAACGGAACTTGCAAGCTACAATATGGCGGTGCTTGATTTATTTTTTACCGAAAAACATAGAAAGGATAGTGAAAAATTTGATATATTAAAAGATATAAAAAATTATTATCATTTAAAAAGCGTAGATGAAATTGAAGAGTTTCTATCACAAAAAATACCTTTGCCAAAAGTAAAACAAAATATCTATTATTATTTACCGCTTCGAATGCTTAATATATATCCGACGGTCGCACTATTTAGTTATATAGATATTCATACCGGCAAAATTAAAAAAACACCGTTTTTTATTTTGACGAGTATAAGAGGGGTCGATAAAAAAAGTTTTTTACTAACTAACGGTATTCGATTATTATTTGATGGTAATTTGGTATTAGGAAGAGAAAAATTGGTAATTAATACTTTTGTAACAACATATTATGATAGGAATAATAAATTTAAAATTAATAAACAATTAATTTCACTGAGTTCAAATTTTTATGTAATATGGATGAAGTCGTATAATAAAGTTTTGATTTTGGATAAAGATTTATATAATTCGGCTTATATTCAAATGTTTGTTTTGGAAAATTACGACAAAAGCTTATTCAAACCGGTAATCTTAACTCCTTGGGTTAAGGTGTATAAATTGAGGAAGAAGGAAGAAGGGAGAAGGTGGAAGGATGAAGGGAGGAGGGAATTTGATATAATAAAAAAGGAGTGAAAATGGGTGCGTTACCGATAGAGTATTATACGTATAAAGATTATAAACTATGGGAAGGAAATTGGGAATTGATAGACGGGATTCCTTACGCAATGGCTCCCGCACCTGTTAAAAAACATCAGTTTTTGGCGAGTAAAATTATTTTCGAATTACAAAAAACATTAAATTGCAAAAACTGCGAAGTCTTAGGAGAAGTTGATTACAAAGTAAACGAAGATACCGTTTTAAAACCCGATGTGGTTTTAACTTGTGACGATTACGGAGTCGAGTATCTGATAAAAGCACCGGAAATAGTATTCGAAATACTTTCTCCCTCAACAGCAAGAAGAGATGAGGTATATAAATATAAAATTTACGAAAAAGAGGGCGTTAAATTTTATATTTTGGTATATCCGGACGATTTGAGAGCCAAAATATACAAAAACGAAAACGGAGAATTTAAAAAAATAGGCGATTTTTCCAAAGAAAAGTTTAAATTCGGCTTTTGTGACGTGGAAGTGGATTTTGACGAAGTGTTTAAGAGGTTTAGATGAAAATAGTATTTCTTAGTCATTTAGATTTGAATTTGTATTTGTTTAGATTACCTATTATGAAAAAATTATTAGAAAAAAACGTCGAAGTTATAGCATTAGTGCCAAAAGGGGATTTTTGTCATTTATTGCAAAAAGAAGGTATTAAGGTAATAAATTATAATTTTAAAAGAGGAAGTGTTAATATATTTAATATCCTAAAAACTATAAACGAATTAAAAGAAATTTTAATCGAACTCTCTCCCGATATCGTCCATACCTTTACTCATCAGCCTAATATTTACGGCACTATAGCCGCAAAAAAAGCGGGTGTTAAAAATATTATAAATTTAGTAGAAGGAATGGGGACATTTTTTATTGAAGATTCGTTATTTGCGAAAATTATCAGAAATATTATCAAAACGTTATATAAGCAAACTTTTAAATACGCAAAAAAGGTTATATTCGTAAATAGCGATGATCCCTCGTATTTTATAAATCAAAACATAATAGACGAATCAAAAGTTGAAATTATTAAAAGCGTAGGAATTGATACGAATGAATGGAAAAACAAAGATTTAGGATTTAGGGTTGAGGATTTAGGAATAAGCAATAACAAACCTATAGTTTTGATGATAGCGAGGGTTATAAAAGATAAAGGCGTTGAAGAGTATATAAAAGCCGCCGATAAATTAAAAGACAAGGCGAATTTTTTATATGTAGGAGATATGTATAAAGGCAACAAAAACGCTTTTGTTCCGAATTGGGGGAGTGTTAAATATCTCGGATTTAGAAGAGATATCAAAGAATTGATATCCGCTTGCGATATATTTGTTTTACCGAGTTATAGAGAAGGAGTGCCAAGGACATTGCTTGAAGCGGCTTCTATGGCAAAACCTATCGTTACCACCGATGCCGTAGGTTGCAAGGAAGTTGTGGAAGATAATAAAAACGGATTTTTAGTACCCGTTAAAGATGGCGAAAAACTTGCTAAAGCCATAGAAATTTTAATATATAATCCTAAGTTAAGAGAAAAATTCGGAAAAAACGGTAGAATAAAAGCAATAAACGAATTCGATATCAAAGTAGTGGTTGAAAAATATATGAAAGTTTATAAGGAGTTAGAATGTTAGCTTATGAAGAATATTATACTTATGAAGA
>CAYSKX010000167.1:0-2566 GCA_964431845.1 uncultured Nautiliales bacterium
AAGATTTTACTATTATGGCATATACGAATGATGATCCGATTATGGCTAAAAGACTTGAAAATGCGGGAGCGGCGGCTGTAATGCCTCTTGCGGCGCCTATAGGTAGCGGACTTGGAATTCAAAACAGATATAACGTAGTGTTTGTAAAAGATGCCGTAAGTGTTCCGGTAATAGTAGATGCCGGAATAGGAACGGCAAGTGACGCTGCAGCAGCGATGGAACTCGGAGCCGACGGAGTGCTTACGAATACGGCAATTGCTAAAGCAAAAAATCCTATAGCAATGGCGGAAGCTATGAAATACGCCGTTATTGCGGGAAGAATGGCTTACAAAGCCGGAAGAATACCAAAAAAACCTTATGCCACGGCAAGTTCGCCGCTTGAAGGGTTAATAGAATTTTAACCTTTCCGTAGGTTTATTTGTATATTTCAAAATAAATGGGTTTTGAAGTGTCTATGTAAATAAAATATTTGTCGTTTTTTTGAAAAATTTTAAATTTTTTAACGTTTTGCATAAATTTATCCGCATAGTAAATACTGCCATCTTTTATTTGCATCCAGCTTTCCGCTCTTATTAAACTGTTTTCATTTTTTGACACATACCAAAGCACATAAGGCTCTATTAAATTATATAATGAATTTTTCGTTCTTAGTAGTAATCTTATATAATCTTTGTTTTGAGTGTTTAGTATTTGCAAACTTTGGGCGTTTAATATGTCCGAATATAATACTTTTATAAAAATCTCTTGTTTTTTATTTTTTTCGAAACGATTAGCAATTACGTTTTTGGATATTTTCAAATTTCCTATTACATTACTCATAGCAAGAAAAAGTATCGACAAAATCGTAACGGATATCAAAACCTCAATCAGTGTCCATGCTTTTTTCATTTTATTCCTATTTCAACGGCGGTATTTGAATAATTTTTATTATAGACTTTGATTTTTGTGATAGTTAAAGTTTTTTCGGTTGTATTTTGTTTGATTTTTTTTAGTGTTATTTTTTCTTGTTTCAAAACTTTTATAATATCATCGTCGCTTATATTAAAATCACTCAATTGTTCGTATAAATTTTTTACGTTTTTTTGTTCTATTAAAGCAACGGATGATTTTAGATTGAACATATTCATATCGGAGATATTTTTAATCATAAACTTAATATTCGAAGAGATGCTTAAAATCGCAAAAACGACGATGAATACCACCATACTTGCAATTAAAACTTCTATTAAAGTAAAAGATTTTTTCAATAAACTTCTCCTTCTTTGTATTTATATTTCGTTAGTAAAAATATATCTTTCGCTATTTCGAAATCGCTTACTTTTTTAATTTCAAAAGGCTTAAATATATAATATCCGCTATCGGTTTTTAGTATAAAACTTTCGCCTATGCCGTTTTTTTCTTCGTAACGAAACACAACTCTTTTATCATTAATATCGTTAAAAATCTTTTTTTCGAAATTATCGTTTTTGTATGCGAATACTTCCGGTAAATTTATTTTTATATTGATATTTGTGATGTTTTTGTCTTTTAATACTACTAAATTGCTACCGTCTTCAAAAATATATATTTTACCGTTCGGATACAAAAACTCTCTCAAATTCGAAGGAGTTAATACGAAAGAAGAAAGGTTTCGAAAGGATATAACCAAAACGCTAACTATACCTATTAAAACTATAACGATTAAAAGTTCTATTAAACTAAAAGCTTTTAGTTTTGGCATTCACTAAATCTAATATCTTTATTTTCTCCCTCACCGCCTTCTTTTTTATCCGCTCCGAGAGATATGATATCAATGCTTCCGTTATTGTTTATATAAATATATTCTCCTCCCCACGGGTCTTTTGGCAAACGGTTGCTTCCAAGAAATCCTCCGCTCGGATAGTTTTTGTATTTTTCGGTATTCGGATTTCGAATAAGCGCTTGCAATCCTTCTTCGGTGGTAGGATAAACTCCTTCTTGAATTTTGAAACTATCAAGCGCGTCTTTGAGTGATTTCATCTGGACGCATACCAATTTTTGCTTAGCTTGTTCTCCTTGTCCGATAATATTCGGAACTACAAGAGTCGCCAAAAGTCCTAAGATAACGATTACTATCATAATTTCTATCAACGTAAAAGCTTTTTTCATGCGTTGCCTTTTTGACGTAATTATAGCAAAATCGTAGATTTAGAGTAAATTGGCGGAAAAAATGATTATGAGATGATAAACAATAGACGGTAGAAAATGCAATACCAAAAAACAAAACAAATCTGACATTTTCACCATTTGTAGGTTTTGGTGAAAATGGTGAAAGTGGTGAAAATGTGAAAATGTGAAAGTGGTGAAAATGTGAAAGTGGTGAAAGTGGTGAAAATTGTAAGAAGTTTTTTTAGTAATGGTATTAGTTTAGGAATAATAATTGCTTCACTCCTGAAAATAATTAGGAGAAAAAAATGGGATTTAGGGTAAATTCGAATATTTCCGCTTTAAACGCTTCGGCAAATTTAAATAAAACTACAAGATCTTTAAGCCATTCTTTAGAAAAATTATCGTCAGGACTTAGAATTAATAAAGCCGCCGATGACGC
>CAYSKX010000168.1:0-2558 GCA_964431845.1 uncultured Nautiliales bacterium
CTCCGAATGACGGAGTCAAAGTCCGCTGCCTTACCACTTGGCGACAGCCCATTGTTTTGAGTGATGAAATTGTATAAAAATATTTTTTTAATGTCAAGAGTTTTGGTGTATATTTGACAAAATTTAAAAATTTATATTTTTATAAGATTTACCTAATTTATTAAAAAATTATTTTTTGTTGTATAATGCATTTGTAAGATTTCAAGCGGTATCATTTTATTAAAATAACTTCTGTTTTTTTAACAAGTTTTTAATTCTTTTTATCATTATAATTATAAGGATAAAGGGGTCAGGGGTTGAAAAAATTGTTTCATACCGACTAAAACGGCATTCCGTATTTAGACTACCCCAACTATTTAAGCCGAATAATTTTAGCTCCGTATCCTCCCATATGCGGCGGGGCATCTTGGAATTCTTTTACTAACGGATGATTTTTAAGAAGAGCGGTTATTCCTTTTGCTAAGATTCCTTTACCCATTCCGTGATATATCCATACTTCTTCCAAAGACGCAAGTGCGGCGTCGTTTAGATATTTTTCCGTTTTTTCAAGAGCTTCTTCAAGTCTCATGCCATGAAGGTCAAGTTTGATATCCACTTTAGCTGGTTTTGGTTTTATTATTTGAGTTTTTTGTTTTTTCGGTAATTTATACGATTCGAGGTTGTTTTTTGATATCCAAAGTTTTTTGCCGTCAATTTCGACAAGCGCTTTTTTGCCTTTGATTTCAACTATTTCTCCCACATTTGATAGATATTTAACTATTTCTCCTATTTTAAACTCTTTATCAAGTTCTCTTTTTTTTACCTTGATGTTCGATTTTATTTTATGCGCTTCGTTTAGGTGTCTGTGTGCGTCTTTGATGTTTTTGGCTTTTATTGCGGTTTTGGCGGCTTTGATGGCGTCATTGTATTCTTTTAATAGGCGGTTTTTTTCTTTTTCTATAGATTTGTTAAATTCTTCTTTTGCTCTGATGAGCGATTCTTTTAAGAGCTTAACGTTTTCAAGTTCGCTTTCGAGCTCTTTTATTTTTTGTTGTTGTTTAAATTCAAGCTCCGCCGATTTTTCAATAAGCGCATCAAGCTTTTCAATATCTTCGCCATACTCTTTTTTGGCTTTTTCGATTATATTAAACGGTATGCCGTATCTTTTTGCCGTTTCAAACGCATAACTTTTGCCAATAGTTCCTTTTATAAATTCGTAAGTCGGCTTTTGGTTTTTTTCATCATAAATTGCGGCAAGAAGTTCTACACTCTCATGCTTAGCAAGCAAAGAGGCTAATCTTTTGTGATGGGTGGTAATTACTATGCGGTTTTTTTTCATAATCTCTTCTACAATAATTTTGAACAAACTCGCCGCTTCGTTTGCGTCGGTTCCGAGTTCTATTTCATCCACTCCGATAAGAAAATTTTCTTTAAAAAAGACTTCCTTAAATTCTTTGATTCTTCCGGCAAATGTGGAAATGTCGTTTTTGACGTTTTGCGGGTCGTCGATTATCGGTTTTATTTCCTTAAAAGAAGGGATTATTGAATTTTCTCTAATTTTCATAGGCAATAGATGTTTTGCCATATAAGCGGCACTAAGGATAGATTTTAATAGCATAGTTTTTCCTCCGGCATTGACACCCGTAATAATCAAAACCTGCTTATCCCATTCAAGGTTTATGGGTTTACACTCCCTAAGAGCCGGATGACAGTAGTTTTGCAAAAGTATTTTTTTTGTTTTTGAGGGCAATATAAATTCTAAATTTTCGGATTTCGCCATAAAAATACGCGCTTGTATGTGATCGAATTTATCAAATTCTTTGTTTATAAATTCCAAAAACTTCGTCCATTTTTTAAGACGATTCGAGAAATCTTTCGCAATAGAGTATAAAATCTCTTCTTTTTGACTTTTTAGCGTCCCTTCAAGAGATTTTAGTTTCTCTATCTCCTTAGGGAAAATATAAAAAAATCCGCTTTGACTTCTTCCTAAAATTTCGGCATTGATAACCTTATTAAATCCGCCTCTAACAAGTAAAGTCTCCTCACCGCTTTGGATATGTATCTGTTTGTCAACTAAAAAAGGTTCTAATTTTTTCGAATTAATATATTTGTATAATTGTTGGCGAATTTTATTTTTTAGCTCTTTGATTTTTTCGTTAATCAAATCAAGCTCTTCAAATCCTATCACTTCGCCTTTTTGATTATAATGCTCGTCTATTGTTAAAACGTCTTGCGGAATTTCGATTTTATCGAACCATTCGCTTAAATCTTGCCAATTTCTACTTTTTAAATAGCTAAAATATCTTATTATCTTTAGAAATTCGAATATTTGATCATGTTTTAACGTTCCGAATTTTCGCAAATGCATAATTTCAGTATCAAGTTGCTTAACGGGTGGTGGTGAATTGAATTCTTTGTTTTGTAGTTTTTGTAAATATTTATAGGTAGATTCTATACTTCCTTGAATTTTATAATCTTTCTGTCTTGCAAAAAGGGAAGTGAGCCTATTTATATAGTCCGCTAAGTCAAGTTTGTTAATCATTGCAACTCTTTTTTTGCGTAATTATACCAATAAATAA
>CAYSKX010000169.1:0-2530 GCA_964431845.1 uncultured Nautiliales bacterium
CAATATTAAAACTTAACTAAAAAAAATCATTGTTTATTTTTTTGCACAATATCTTTAACGGCATCATAAGCGTGATTCATAGCAAGCGCTATACTTCCGCTACTGACGGCTACGTCTCCTATAACGTAAAGTCCCGGTATATTTGTTTCGAAAGTTTCGGGATTATAAATAGGTTCTTTATATTCATTTAACCATATTCCCGCATTTTTTAAAAAATCAACGGGTGTCGTTCCTCCAAGTGCATATATTACTCTATCGTATATTTCGCTTGAGCCGTTTTTAAAATTCACTTTAACGGTAGGAGGAGTTTTGTCCGAATTTTCGTTTATTTCGACGTTTTCAATATCGATGCCGAGTTTTAATTTCAGTTTGTTTTCGTTTGCGTAATCCATAACGATTTTTTTGTTTATATTATTCATTTTGGTAATTTCGCTTCTTCTGTAATTCAAAGTTACGTCACAATTAATATGCATATCGACAAGCCCATATGCATATTCTCCCGCCGTATCTCCGCCTCCTACTATCAAAACTTTTTCTCCCGGCTGAACTTTATCGAGATTGAAATTTAATCGCGGTCTGATTTTCGGAGGAAACGGATATGCGGGTTTATTCGGTTTGCCCATTCTACCTATAGCTATAATTACTCTTTTGGATAAAACGGCACCAAGCTCATGATCGCTTGCTATTGCAAAAACATCCTTGCATATCGGTTTGACGGCATATATGTGATGATTGTAGTGAATATGATTTTTTAAATCGTATTTTTCAATATAATTGTCCATTTGTTGCAAATAACTCTCTTTCGTTCCTTCTTGGAACGTTACGTTGCCTTTAAATTCGAATTTTTTTCCCTGCCAATCTTTATCGACTCTTTTTCCATGTTTGTAGAATTTTCTAATAACATCATTGTGCGAATCGGCTTTTTCCAATATAAGCACTTTGTTTAGACCTGCTATTTTTGCTTCTACCGCCGCGGCTATTCCTCCCGGACCCGCACCGATAACAACCAAATCCTGTAATTTATCGCAAGGCATTATTGCTCCTTTTTTATTAATTTCAAGTAAATAAGACGACATTAACACATTTTTTCACTAATCACCTTTTTCACCAAAATATTAGCAAGTAAAAAAAGTGAAAATATCGAACGTATTTTAGGTATTTGTATTATAACGCACTCGAATATTGAAAGGATTAAATTGTAACTAAGTTCTTATAAAGAGAAACTTAAGTGTATAGAAAAGTAACAGTATTTAAAAATGAGTAAATAATCAAGTTTCTAAATGAATATTTATTCACCATAAATAAGGAGTTTTATTGATTTTTACAAAAATTTGATATAATATAAACAAAAAAGGAATGCCGATGGTTAAAGTGTTACGAAAAGTAAAAGAAGCCTCAAGAGAAATAGCAATGCTTAGCGGAGATATTAAAAGAAAAGTTTTAAGAGAAATGGCAGATGCGTTAATAAAAGAATCTCAAACAATTATTAAAGAGAATGAAAAAGACTTAGATTATGCTCAAAAAAACAATCTCTCATCCGCTTTAATCGACAGACTTTTACTTAACGAAAAAAGAATCTTATCAATGGCAGATGCTCTAAGAGATATAGCGTCTTTAAAAAATCCTGTAGGAAAAGTAATTGACGGATGGGTGCTTGACAACGGTCTTAAAATAGAAAAAGTAAAAATCCCGATAGGAGTGATAGGGATTATTTACGAAAGCCGACCAAACGTAACGAGTGATGCGGCGGGACTTTGTCTTATGAGCGGTAACGCTTGTATTTTAAAAGGCGGCAAGGAAGCTATGCATTCTAATATCGCAATAATAAATATTTTACAAAACGTTCTTGAAAAAAACGATTTACCAAAAGAAATAGTTTCACTTTTACCGGATTATTCGCGAGAGGGTGTTTATAAATTAATACAAGAAGATAAATATGTGGATTTGATTATTCCAAGAGGTGGTGAAAAATTAATCAAATTCGTAAGTGAAAATTCAAAAGTCCCGGTAGTCAAACACGATAAAGGTCTTTGTCATATATATATACATGAAAACGCCGATATCGACAATGCCGTTGAAATTAGCGTAAATGCGAAAGTTCAGCGTCCCGGAGTTTGCAATGCGCTTGAGACGTTACTTATCGATAAAAATATAGCAAAAACTGTATTACCTTTAATTAAAAATCAAATGCAAAAAGAAGGAGTTGAGCTTAGAGGGTGTGAAAAGACTCTTGAAATTATAGATATCGATAAAGCAAACGAAGAAGATTGGCATACCGAATATTTGGACAAAATTTTATCTATAAAAATCGTCCGTGATGTTAATGAAGCGATTGAGCATATCCAAAAATACGGCTCGGGACATAGCGATTCGATAATTACGCAAAATTATACGGTTGCGGAAGAGTTTTTAAATAGAGTAGATAGCGCTTGTGTTTATGTAAACGCTTCTACAAGATTTACCGACGGAGGAGAATTCGGATTTGGTGCGGAAGTTGGAATATCTACGAATAAACTTCATGCAAGAGGAC
>CAYSKX010000170.1:0-2525 GCA_964431845.1 uncultured Nautiliales bacterium
AATTAAATAGGCACAATATCGGATTTTTGGCGGTTGATTATTTAATTGATACTCTTAAAGCGCAAAAAATATCTTCAAAATTTAAAGGCGAACTTTTTAAATCTTGCGATTATTTATTGTTAAAACCTTCTACGTATATGAATCTAAGCGGCGAAAGTGTGTCTTTGGTAAAAAATTATTATAAAATAGCAAATGAAGATATTATCATTATTCATGACGATATAGACCTAAAACGCGGTGCGCTTAGATTTAAAAGAGGCGGCTCTTCGGGAGGACATAACGGTTTGAAATCCATCGATAAGCATATCGGAAATGATTATTTTAGAGTTAGAATCGGTATCGGCAGACCCGAAAAAAAAGAAGAAGTGATCAAATATGTTTTGAGTGATTTTAATAAAGAAGAATTGGAGTGCATGAAAACGTTATTTGCTAAAATAAAAGCCGCTATCGAAGATATCGAAAATGCGGCGGCAAAATATTCCCAAAAAGAGTGTTAAGTGTATTTTTATTATATCTTAAAAAAATACTTAAAAAATTTTCTTTTAATACTCTTTAGTCTTTCTTTTTTTTTCGTTTTAATCGACTTTATCGCTAAGTATTCCAAGCTCCCCGACTCTTCAAACTTGCAGGTTTTGTATCTTTATTATACCGTTTTATACGGCATTGATATATTTTATCCTCTTGCTATTGTTTTTTCTTTTTTGCTTACGATTTATTATATGATTAAATTTAACGAATTAGTAAGTTTTTATTCGCTTGGATTTAGTGTCAAAAAACTATTAAGTCCGTTTTTGTTTCTCGCTTTTTCGGTGTTTTTTATTTTTGTTGCGTTAGAAAGCGGTAAATTTGCTTATATCAGAGAATATGCCGATGCCGTATTAAACAAAAAGCAATACAGCACTACCGATTTGTTTATAAAATATAACGACAAAATTATTTATATCAAAAAAATAAAACCTATTTTAAAAGAAGCGTTCGAATTAAAAGTTTTCGTTATAAACAAAAAAAAGGTTACAAAAATAATATATGCAAAAAAAGCAACGTTTAAAAACGATGTTTGGTATGCAAAAGAAGCCGAAATTACTCTTATTACGGATAAAAAAATACAAAAACAAACAAAAGACGTCTATATTTTGAAAAACTTTAAACCCAAAATAGTGTCGAATCTGAAAAGTTTGAATTCCATTTCTTTATATGATGCGTTTATCGCTATAAAAATATTCAAAGACGTAAATGTCCAAACGCTCCTTTCGATGGTTTTTTATAAAATATTTACGGCTCTTAGCTTAATAGGAGTGCTTATCGTTTTGATGTTTAATGCCCCTATCCACCAAAGAGCTTCAAACGTATCACTGTTTTTGGTAAAATCCGTTTTTTTAACCGTTTTGATTTGGGGAATACAGCTTATGATATACAAATTTTCAAAACAAGGTGTTTTATCCGCTTACGTGTTGATAATACCTTGTGTTTTGATATTCGGTTACGGAGTGTATTTAGGAGCGGTGAGAAAGGGTGAGAAAGGGTGAAAGTGGTGAAAGTGTGAAAATGTGAAAATGTGAAAATGTGAAAATGTGAAAGTGGTGAAAGTGGTGAAAAATGGAACGCCGGTTTTAGCCGGTATAATAAAAGGGGTTTAGGTGGTTAGTGGTTTAGGTTTTTTCTTTTCCTAAACACCTCTTCTCCTCCCCTCCTCAACCCCTAAATTATACAAGGAGAAAAAATGAATTTTAAATATCTATCGGAAAAATACGGTACACCTTTATATGTTTATGATTTTAATCATTTCGAAAAACAATTTAACGAATTAAAAAACGCTTTTAAAGGAAGAAAAAGCTTAATTGCTTATGCTATAAAGGCTAATTCGAATTTAAGCGTAATTAAAAAGTTTGCGTCCTTAGGAAGTGGGGCGGATTGTGTGAGTATCGGAGAAGTTAAGAGGGCTTTAAAAGCGGGAGTCGATAAGTATAAAATAATTTTTAGCGGTGTAGGCAAAAGAGACGACGAAATAGAAGAAGCGCTAAAACTTGATATTTTAATGATAAACGTCGAAAGTGAAGCGGAGCTTAAAAGAGTTGCCGATATTGCGCAAAAGCTAAATGTTAATGCCAGAATTTCCATAAGAGTTAATCCCAATATCGACCCTAAGACACATCCTTATATTTCAACGGGACTGCATGAAAACAAATTCGGAGTAGATATCGACAGTGCAAAAAAAATGTATTTGTTTGCTAAAAATTCCACTTTTTTAAATCCCGTAGGAATTCATTTTCATATAGGAAGTCAATTAACCGAACTTGAACCTATAAAAGAAGCAAGTCAAATTGTAGCAGATTTAGTTAGAAGCCTCAAAGCTGTAAATATCGATATTAAATTTTTCGACGTAGGCGGAGGACTTGGTATTCAATACAAAAACGAAACTACAATAAAACCGTATGATTACGCCCAAGCGATACTCTCTACGCTTAGCGGACTTGACGTAACTATAGTTTGTGAGCCCGGAAGGTTTCTTGTCGGTAACGGAGGAT
>CAYSKX010000171.1:0-2506 GCA_964431845.1 uncultured Nautiliales bacterium
CTCTAAAACTATAAATTTAGAGCTGAGATTATACACCTCTTTTAATGGTTCGTTTTCAAATATTTCCATCATTATATATACGTTCAACTTTTCCGCCGAGTTTTTCAAATCGGCTTTTGTATCAATCGTTCTGTTTTTTAGACTTTTTTGCCAAAATGATTTCATAGCTTTTACACTCGGATACGAACCGCTTGAAAAATGCTCTTTTACAATCAGTTCGAATTTTTCAAGTTCTTTTAAATAGCTTCTTATGCTTGAAGCCGAATAAGGTAAATTGGCTATCTCTTTTAATTTAGTCGAGCTTAAAGGCTCACTTTTTGTTAAATAGATTTGAATCAACTCTTGTAATACCAACTCAACTTTTTTTTTCATTTTGGCACTCTTTTTTGTTTTTTGACAACAAAATTATACAATATTAAAAAATAAATGTCAAGTTTTTTAACTTGTTTTTTCAAGAAAGTTGAGCATAATATACTAAATCCTTTCATAAAAGCGCAATATTGATACAAATAAAGCCGTTACCGCCGGACCTATAATAATACCCCAAAGTCCAAAAGAGGAAAGTCCCGCAACTATCGAAAAGAAAATCAATAATGAATTCAATTCCGTATCGGCTTCAAACGTTTTTTTGACATATTCTATAATTATAGGTTTAATAAACGTATCGGCTACGATAGAAATCATTACAATAGAATAAAGCGCTACAACAATCGCTCCTGTCGTATTACCCATAGAATATAGATATAAACTCACAGGAGCCCACATTATAATACCTCCTATAACCGGAATTAACGAAGAAAATGCATACATTATACTAAAGAAAAAGAAATCCAACCCATACATCCAAACAACAATCCCAAACAACAACCCCTCCAATAATGCCGTAAATACTGTAGAATAAAAAACAACACTCATCACTTCACCTGTTCCAAAAAAAAGAATTTCAAGTTGTTTTTCTTCAAGAGGAATTACTTTTTTAAAAAAGCTCATAATTTCTTTACCATATAAAGTAGCAAAAAAGAAAAAAATAACAATCAAAAAAGCATCTTTGATAAAAACGGCACTTTTTGTAGTAAGTGCCCCTACAATAGGCGCTATCGTATTGTATATTTGAGTAATGTTATCAGCACTTACATACTCGCGAATCTTATCGGCAACGAATTCCGGCAGAAAATAAAGTAAATTTTGAGCTTTTAAAATTATATTTTTAATATTTTCTACATCGATATGCGATATAAATTTACCCACTGTTATTACAAAATATAATATCGGACCGAATATTAAAACCGCAAAAATCAACGTAACAAGCGAAGTCGAAAGATACTTGTTCGTAATTTTTTTATCAAAAAAAACACTAACTTTTACAAAAGCTATAGCCATTAACGATGCTATAGCAATATCCAAAAGATAAGGTTTATACGTCAAAAAAACAAAATACCCGACTACTAACGTTAAAAACGTTAAAAATTTCATTTTTTTCCTTTTGTTTAGTTGTATCTATTAATCGTATCCTCCGAAAATATCGTTTTTATCAGGAATTGTTTTTGAAGAAATATTATTTTTTAAATAGCAATGCTTAGTTTTCGAAATTTTACAAATTCCAACTATTGCCCTACAGATGTTTTCTCAAAATGATATTTCTTCAGAGAATTCAATTCAAAAATCCTCTACACCCTTAATCCTAAACTTTCTATTATATCTTTTTGTCATAGTTTCGTTACCTGCTATACCGCCTTGATGGATATATAAAATATCTTTTAGATTATAATAAAGAATCGTATCCCATCCTATCGCATCGTATAACAAATCAAACTCTATTCCCGCTTTTTTTAATTCTTTCCATAAATCGAAAAGTTCATAATAAAGTTTTCCGAAATGATATTTTTTTCGAGGTTTTAGGATGGTCGGTATTTTTCCTCCTCCAAGCCATTTAAATTGTTTTTTTAGATAATTTTCATTTCCCACACAAGCAACGGTTAAAACTTCGACATTTACATGTTTTGAAAGAAAATATGCGGTAGTTCCGGTTCCGCTCGGAAGAAAAATTTTTAAATTATTTTTTATCGCATAATCGTTTATTTCTTTTGCAAGAAGTTCAACACCTTCTTCGCTCTCCTTAATTCTTCCTCCCTCTTCGATAATCAATGTTTCGTTATCTTCTAAAGAGCGAATGAATTTAATCAACTCTTCACCGTCTAAATCGATTTGAATTATATTTGCTCCGTTTTGTAGGGCTTTTAAATAATTTCCTTGGGGGTTTCGTTTTAAAATGTTCGGAATATGATTTGTGTAGTAAATAAATTCCCATTTTTTCAATTTGCAAAGCACACTTAAACTTGCCATTGCGTTTGATTGATTTGAACCGAAAGATATCACTCTTTTAATGTCCTCAAAATCGTTTTTTAAAAAATAATAAAATTTTCTTGCTTTATTGCCGTTGAAATCAGCATTTAATAGATCATCTCTTTTTATATGATAAAAGTTGTTATAAAAGAAAAAAGGAGTA
>CAYSKX010000172.1:0-2478 GCA_964431845.1 uncultured Nautiliales bacterium
CCGTTGGTAAGACGAGCTCCGAGTTGAATTTTT
The DNA here is from genome assembly GCA_964431845.1 of uncultured Nautiliales bacterium. Taxonomy (GTDB): domain Bacteria; phylum Campylobacterota; class Campylobacteria; order Campylobacterales; family Nautiliaceae; genus Nautilia. The sequence continues at coordinate 34 of CAYSKX010000172.1, forward strand.
TTATGTGCTTTGCTTGTTTTTAATGCTTGAATATCGGTATTTGCGGCAATTAATTCCACTCCTTTTATACCTTGTGTAGCTATATGGTTAATCATATTATTTCCACCGCCACCGACACCTATAACTTTTATAATAGGCCCATCTATTGTTTCGTTGATTTTAAATAATTCGCTCATTTTTTCCCCTTAAAATAAATTATTCAACCATGTTATGAATTTCCTAATAGGATTAATACTTTGCGGTTTTTGTGTTGAAGCTATATCGGCTAATTGCTCCTTTTCATTTACCTCTTTTGGCTCATTTTCTTCTTTTTTTATTTGAGATTCGAAAATCGCTTCGGAGGTAAATTTTTGATTGGAGTCTTTTTCGTATTTGTTACTTTCACCGTTTCCGTATAACAATAACCCTATTACCGTCGCATATTCGGGCGCTTGAAGATTTTCTACAAGTCCGTTTATAACTCTTGGTTTTCCTATTCTTGCAGGAAGGCCTTCAAAAAATTGCATTGTAATATCGCGAACGTTATAAAAATTTGTAAATCCTCCAGTTAAAACGATTCCCGCTGCAAGTTTTGGTTTTAATTCGCTTCTTGTTATTTGTTTGTTTAAAAGCAAAAAAGTCTCTTCAATTCGTGCGCTTATTACCTGTGTAATGGTATTAAGCGAGGCTTTTTGCTTTTCGTTTTCGTTTCCTATTACGGATATTTCTATTAAGTCGTTTTCCGATTTTATAAACTCTTCGAAATGTGTTTTGATATATTCTGCTTCTAAGGGTGTAGTATGAAGGGCCATAGACAAATCGCTCGTAATATGATGTGAGCCGACTGCAAGAAAATCGGTATATCTTAGTGCTTTATTCATATATATGGCCAAATCGGAAGTGGTAGCACCTATATCTATAACTGCTACTCCGAGTTCTTTTTCGTCTTCATTTAAAACGGCAAGAGCGCTTGCGTATCCGGAATGGACAATATTCACTATTTCTATACCCGCTTGAGTAAATGTTTTTTTGAGATTTTCCATGCCTGATTTTTGAGCTATTATAATATGTAAAGAGACTTCAAGTCTGCTACCGCTCATACCTTGAGGATCTTCTATTTCATTAAGCTCATCAACTTTAAAATCATACGGAATTGCTTGAAGAACAATATAATCATTCGGTATAGTCGCATTATAAAGTGCCGTTTGAATGGCTCTATTTATTTCTTTGATTGTTATTTCATTTCCCGGCACATTTACTATACCGTTACTTTTTATACTTTTAGTATATGTAGCCGAAATTGAGACTACGGCTTTATTTATATCGATGCCGGCAATCCTTTTAGCATCGTTTAAAGCTTGTCTTATTGATTTTGACGCTTCGTCGATATTCGTAATGGCGCCTTTTTTAATGCCTTTGCTTTTTGCGATACCGACTCCACTAACGGACAATTCTTCATCTACGTTAGCAATGATAGCAACGGTTTTAAAACTACCTACATCAATAGCTAAAATTGACTTCAATTCTTTTCCTTTATCGGACATAACTTACAATATTGTATTTTGTCATTAAATCTTTAATTAAATCGTCAAGCATTGCATTATTTAAAGCCGTATTTGCCATGTTTTCGATTTGTTGTTTCGCTTTTTTATATTTTTCTTTATCAAGCAATTTTTGTTCCGTAATTTTATAAAGAACCGCTTTTTGAGGATTTGCGGCAGGTATAAGCAAATAATTTTTATCTTTTTCTAAACTAAATTCGGTAAATAAAAATTCCGTAGCTTCTATAGGGGTTAAACTTTTTATTTTATTAGCGTCATATTTTGTAACAAAGCCTATTTTTTTACCTTTAAAGTCTTTTATAGTTTCTTTTGCTTTAGCTTCAAGGGCTTTTAATGTTTTGATATTTAGTAATTGTTTTACGACTTGAGGTTTTGCTTTTTCATAAGGTAAAGGTTGCGGATGAATTTCTTCTATAAGTTTAGCGCTTATATATTCGTTGTTGTTAATAAACGGTTTTAGATAGCCGTTTTGTATTAGTTTTTGCATTTTTTCTTGAGGAATTATTTTGTTATTTAATGTAAGTTTCAATAATTGAAAATTATTGGCACCTTGTTTTAGTTTTTTATATGCAAGAATTGCGTTTTTTTTCGATATTTTTGCCAAATAGTCTTTTTTGACTTTTTCTTTTGCCTTATCAAACGTTAAAATTTCGCCTTTTTCGTTTCTATAGGCGGTTTTGTTTTCATTATAAAACGCTTTTAAATCTTCGTCTTTTACACCTACTTTTATGGGGGTTTTGACAATTGCAATTTTGTATGTTGTAGGGGTTTGATAAAAGTTTTTGTTTTTTTTCCAAAAAGCTTTTATTTCTTTTTCGTTAAGCGAAACTTTTATTGAGGATTTGTCGATAATTTTAATTTCCAAATTATCGCTGTTATAGAGTGCGCTACCGAAACTGCTTAG
>CAYSKX010000173.1:0-2471 GCA_964431845.1 uncultured Nautiliales bacterium
CAAGGAAAAAATTTGGAAAAATAAGTAAAAACATATTTGAAAAGGGTGCTTTACAGTTAGCGGGACTGATGAAAAATTTACTTGTAAAACGTTTTGAGAGTTCTTTTTATGCTTTTAAAATTTCTATAAAAAAGCTTGAAAAACACTTATCCGGTTTAATCGATATGTTCGAAAACGATGATATTATAATCGGTGCGGATATAAATATTTTCGATATCGTAGAAGATGATGAAGCGGATGAAAAAATTGAAGATTTGCTTGAAAAAGGAAAGGTAAAACGATTTAGTAAAGATGATTTTAAGGATGATTATTTACCGAAATTAAAAGAAGAATTGGAAATAATAAAGAATTTAAGCAAGTTATGGAAAGGCATAAAAGAAGATCCAAAAATTGAAAAATTTAAAGAAATACTATCCCGAAACCGCAATAAAAAAATCGTCGTATTTACCGAATCGAAAGATACCGCAATATACTTGAGTGAAAATTTAAAGGAAAAATTCAAGGTGCTTTGTGTGCACGGAGAAAACAGAGACAGGCTAAAAGATATCATAAGAGCGAATTTTGATGCTAATTATGATATTAAAAAACAAAAAGACGATTATGATATTATAATCACAACCGATACGTTAAGCGAGGGTGTAAATATGCACCGAAGCAATATAATTTATAATTACGATATTCCGTGGAATTCCACGAGACTTATGCAACGCATCGGGCGAATAAACCGTATAGGAACTAAGCACGATAAAATCTATATATACAACTTCATCCCGTCCGCAAAAAGTGATGCGTTAATAGAACTTTCAAAAAAGGCTTTTATCAAACTTCAGACCTTTCACTCGACTTTCGGTGAAGATAATCAAATCTATTCAAGAGAAGAAGAAGTCGGGAGTGTAGAACTGTTTGAGGATATAAAAGACGAAATTGACGAAGAGCTTAAATACCTCGAAGAAATCAGAAAATTTAAAAAAGCAAATCCGAAAAAATTTAAGTATCTTTGCAATTTACCGGCAAAAATCAGAGTCCAAAGAAAAAGTGATATTTTGCAAAACTCTACTTTCGTATTTATCAAAAACGAAAAAGCGAAAAGTTATTATTTCGTAACCGATAGTAGCGCTAAGGCGGTAAACTTTTTAGAAACGGCAAAACATTTAAAAGCCGACATTAAAGAAAAGAGTGTTTTGCCTATAAAATCGATTCATTATAAACATGTCAATCAGGCACTTTTAGAGTATGAAAAAGAGCTTGAAAATATCGCCGTCACCGTTCAAAACACAAAAATAAGCAATGTAACCGACAAAAAATCTCTAAGGCTTTTAAAAGAGTGGAGAGATAAGGGATATATAGACATAAAACGATACAAAAAATTCGAATATCTTTTAAAAACCGGAAGATATCAAAATCTCGGCAAACTCATTAAAGAGATAGCAAAACTCCCCTCAAACGAAATAGATTTAAAACTTGAAAAAATTGAGGATATTTATAATATACAGGAAGAAAATCAAGAAAAGAGAGTTTCTTTTGATGCGAAAATAATACTTTCGGAGACATTTATTTAGTTTTTTGTTATAATTAATAATAATTTTTTAAAGGATGAATATGACACAAACAATAGAAAATCCTACTATTATACTTCCGAAAGAAGCTGACAAATTAATAAAAGAATCTTATAAGAAAAAAAATAAAGCAAAAAAAATTATTCAAATCAAAACAAAAAACAAAAAAAATTTAAATTGGTTAAATGAGATATAAATTATTTTCGCTTGCAGAGTTGATTAATTTTTCGTCAAAAAATCAAATTAGAAGACTTTTAAAAACTTTTAAATGCAAAAAAAATAAAGATTTGGAAAATTTTTTACACAATAAGGCTATTTTATTTGAAGAAAAAGGAAGAAGTAGGACTTATATTTATATAGATACGGAACAAAAAGGGGTTATTGCTTATTTTACTATTTCAATATCTTCATTGTATGTCGAAAATTTCTCTAAGGAAACAGTGAGTTATTTATACGGAGAGGAGAGAATTAAGTTGAAATGTCTGCCGTGTTATTTGATAGGTCAATTAGGCAAAAGCGATAAGTGTAAAATAAAAATTGGGAAGTTTTTATTAAAAAAAGCAATTAATATTATTATAGACGGTTATATTATTTTTAATGGAAGATTTATTTTATTAGATGCAATAAATAATAAAAAAATTATAAATTTTTATGAAGATAACGGCTTTATAGCTATTGAAAATATAAGCAATGATAAAGAAGTTATAAAAATGATTTATTGGTTAATTGATTGATTCTTAGGAGTAAAAATGGATTTAAAAAAATTTTTAAAAAGTAAATACTCTTCAAAAGATTTTATTAACTTTATAGGCGAAAGGTTTTACGGATTTGAGCCGAGTATCGCAGAGCATACGGATGAGGATTTGAGTGAAAGTGAAAAAAAGGAAATAAAAAGTTACAAATACCTTGGAAGTG
>CAYSKX010000174.1:0-2460 GCA_964431845.1 uncultured Nautiliales bacterium
ATTTCGTTTCACAAACAGATACGGAAGTAATTGTAAAACTTTTTGAATATTATTGGAATTACGATTCTTTCGAAGCTTTCAAAAAAACGATTCAAAAAATAGACGGCGCTTATGCTGTGCTTCTTATTACGAAAAAAGAGCCGAATAAAATATTTTTTGCAAAAAAAGGCTCTCCGTTAATCGTTGCAAAAAATGAAAAAAGCGTATATTTCGCTTCATCTGATGCTCCTTTAATAGGTTACGCCTCGCAAGCTCATTATCTTGAAGACGGTGAATACGGATATGTAAGTGAAAACGAAATACGTATATTTCAAAATAATTTGCTAATTGCACCCGAATTTAAAGATTTGCCTACGGATAAAGAATCGGCTAAGAAGCAGGGCTTTAGATTTTATATGGAAAAAGAGATATACGAACAAAACGAAGTTTTAAAAGATACGATTCTCGGAAGAAATACGAAAGATGGTATAAAATTCGACGAATTCGATAAAAGTTTTTTCGACGATATTAAACATATAATAATTTCCGCCTGCGGGACAAGCTATCATGCGGGATTGGTGGGTAAATATTTAATCGAAAGAAACGCAAAAATAAAAGTTGACGTTGAAGTTGCAAGCGAGCTTAGATACAGAGCGCCTCTGCTTACGAAAGATATGTTGTTTGTAGTTATATCTCAATCGGGAGAAACGGCCGATACGCTTGAAACGCTTAAAATGGCAAAAAAAGCCGGGCTTAAAACCTTAGCGCTTTGTAATGTGGATAATTCATCTATTGTGCGTGAAGCCGACAAAACGATACTGCTTAGAGCGGGAATAGAAAAAGGCGTAGCCTCAACTAAAGCGTTTGCTACACAGGTTATGACTTTGTGGATGTTTAGTAATTATCTCGGAGATATTAACGAATATGACGTAATAAATGCAGCGGTAGAAGCCGTAAAGGTTGAAACCGATTTGCATGAAAAAATAAGAAGACTTTCAAAAAGATATTTACACGGACATGGATTTTTCTTCATAGGAAGAGATATATTTTTCCCTCTTGCGCTTGAGGGGGCTTTGAAACTAAAAGAAATAAGCTATATTCACGCAGAAGGCTATCCTGCCGGAGAGATGAAACACGGTCCTATTGCGTTAGCCGATCCAGAATTGTTTGTCGTAGCGCTTCTTAGCAAAAATATTCTTTATGAAAAAACGAAATCGAATATTGAAGAGCTTGCAAGTAGGGAAGCTACCGTGCTTACAATTTCAAGCGAATATATTGATATGACCGATGATTTTGTTAAAATTAGCACTAATAATCATCCTATGATTGAATTTTTTGAAATGATGGTAATTACTCAACTTCTTGCGTTGGAAGTTGCCCTTAGGATGGGAAATGATGTTGATATGCCGCGAAATTTGGCTAAATCAGTGACGGTAGAGTAATGGTAAAAAATGAAAAATGGAAAATGAATTATGAATTTTAGATTTAAAATATTCAAAATCTCAATTCTATATTATAAAGAGTTTAAATGAAAGATGTTTTAGTATCGTCTTATGATTATAGACTTCCCGAAAATTTAATCGCCAAATATCCCGTAATGCCGCGCGATAGCGCTAAGCTTCTCGTATATAACAGAAAAACGGATAAAATCATTCATACCGTTTTTAGAAATATACTTGATTTTACACAAGATAAACACTTCATATTTAATAACACCAAAGTAATAAAAGCTAGAATATTTGGAATTAAAGAAACGGGCGGGAAAGTGGAATTGTTGTTAAATAGACCTTTTAAAAATGGCTTTTTGGTATATATTCGCGGTAAGGTTAAAGAAGGAGTAAAACTTTATTTTGATAAGGGATTGATTGCGGAGGTTACTCAGCTGTTGGATGACGGAAGTAGGGTTGTTGACTTTAAATATAAAACGGATAATGGAAAATGGAAAATTTTGGAATTTTTAGAGTTGGTGAAAATTTTAGAAGAAATAGGGCATGTGCCTTTGCCTCCTTATATTAAAAGAGAAGATGAAAAAATAGACGAAAAAGAATATCAAACGGTTTTTGCTAAGAAAGAAGGAGCCGTAGCGGCACCTACGGCAAGTTTGCATTTTACAAAAGAACTTTTAAATAAAATTCATAAAAAATCATACTTAACATTACATGTCGGAGCGGGAACATTTAAGCCGGTTGAGGTTGAAGATATAAGAAAACACAAAATGCATAGCGAATTTTTTGAAATGCCGGAAGAAACCGTTAAAGTGTTAGAAAGCGATGAAGAGATAGTGGCTGTAGGAACGACTGTTACGAGGACGGTTGAATATTATGTTAGAAATAAAAAGCGCATAGGAGAGTGCGATTTGTTTTTAAATCCATTAAATAAACCTATCCGTGTTAATCATTTACTTACGAATTTTCATCTTCCGAAATCTACTCTTATTATGCTTGTAGCTTCTTTTATAGGGAGAGAAAAAACATTATTTCT
>CAYSKX010000175.1:0-2458 GCA_964431845.1 uncultured Nautiliales bacterium
AAACGTTTCAAATTTGCCGGCACCGAGGGAGAGGGCTACGTTTTCGAGTTTGATATCGACGTTTTCAAATCCTTCTTTTGCCGAATTATACCATTATCAAAAAAACTTCTTACAATTTTCACACTTTCACCACAACTTACAAATAGTGAAAATAGTGAAAATGGTGAAAATGGTGAAAATGTCAGATTTATTTTGTTTTTTTGGTATTATAAATATGATATTTTAACAAATTTTAGTTAAATTAATCAGTGTTAATTTTTAGAGGTGATCATAAATTTAGTATAATTTTAAAAAAGGTTTTAAAATGATTTTTGATTTGATTAAACCTCTAATTTACAAAACCGACCCGGAATTTGCTCATGATATGGTAGATATAATATTCAAAACGGCAAGACGTTGTCCTTTGTTTTTTAATCCTTTGATTAAAGCTAATTTCGTAGATGACGAAAAGCTTAATCAAAAAATATGGAATTTGGAATTTAAAAATCCCGTAGGTGTTGCGGCGGGATTTGACAAACGCGCCACTATGATATACGGATGGCCGGCTTTGGGATTCGGATGGGGAGAAATAGGAGCCGTTACTCCAAAACCCCAAAGCGGAAATCCTAAGCCAAGAGCCTGGAGACATATAGAATATGAAGCTGTTCAAAACGCATACGGATTTAACAACGAAGGCGTTTATGTAATTAAAAAAAGACTTAAAAAAAATTATCCGTTTATATTACCTATAGGTGCTAATATAGGTAAAAACAAAACAACTCCGGAAAATAAAGCTATAGAAGATTATAAAATTTTAATAACCGAACTCAAAGATGTTGTAGATTTTTTTGTAGTTAATATCTCTTCTCCGAATACTCCGGGACTTAGAGATTTACTAAATGCCGATTTTATAGCGACACTTTTTACGGAGCTTAAAAAATTAACCGATAAACCTATATTAATTAAATTTTCCCCGGATATGGAAAATGAAATGATTATTAATCTTGCGAATTTAAGTGTAGAAAACAAAACCGACGGTATTATAGTTACAAATACGACGGTAAAATACGACCTTGTAAATACAAATATAAAAAGAGGCGGAATTTCGGGCAAACCTCTTGCAAAAAGAAGTTATGAAGTTTTAAAAATAGTCGCAAACGAAGTATTCGGCAAAGTTCCGATTGTAAGCGTTGGAGGGATTGACTCTGCCGAGGAAGCTTATAAAAGAATAAAAGCCGGCGCGAGTCTTCTTCAAGTTTATACGGCAATTATATATAAAGGTCCCGGAGTCGTAGGCGAAATAAATAGAGGTTTAATAGAACTTTTAAAAAAAGACGGATTTTCTCACATAAGCGAAGCAGTAGGAGCGGAATTGAATTAAAAAACACTTTTTTAAGTGTGCTTTTACCAAACTCCTTCAATTTTTTTGCCGCATATAGGGCAGTGAGCTATTCCTTTTTCGTCTATTTTTAAAATATTTTTTTTCACTTCATATATGCTTCTTATGATTAATTCTTTGTTGCAATTCGGACAGTATGTTATAGAATTCATTGCAACATTGCCGAGATATACGTATTTAAGTCCGGCAGTTTTACCTATTTCGTAAGCTTTTATCATAGTAGGCATAGGTGTGGGTTGTTTATTAGTAACTTTAAAATCAGGATGAAATCTGCTTATATGCCATGGTATGTTTGTATCCACACTTGCGATAAACTCGGCGATTTGTGTAAGCTCTTCATCCGAATCATTATCTGCGGGAACTATTAGAGTCGTAATTTCCAGCCATATTCCGGCTTCTTTTAGTTTTCGAACGGTATCGAGCACGTCTTCGAGTTTGCCTTTTAGGACTTTTTTATAATATTTGCTATTAAAACTTTTGATATCGATATTACATGCATTAACCCAATTTTTCATATCTTCTATTTCATAAATACTTTCGAATCCGTTTGTAACAAAGACGTTTTTAAGTCCTTTTTGTTTAGCTAAAATGCCGACGTCTCTTGCATAAGGATAAAAAACGCTCGGTTCGTTGTATGTATAAGCTATGGAATTGCAATTATATTTTAAAGCCAAATCAACCATTTCTTGCGGGGAAACGAAAACCGATTTGTTTATATGATTCGTATGAGCGATTTGCCAATTTTGACAAAAAGGGCATTTAAAATTACAACCGACCGTTCCGAACGATAAAACGGGCGTATTAGGTAAAAAATGAAAAAGCGGTTTTTTTTCTATAGGATCGATGTTAATACTTGAGGGATGAGCATAAACTAAGTTTTTAAGTTTGCCTTTTTCATTTACATTTACACCGCAAACACCTATTTGACTTTCTTTTAAAACGCAATGATGTCTGCATAAAAGACATTTGATTTTATTATTTTCAAGAGATTGATAATATTGCATAATTTATCCCTTTGAACTTTATTATTAAAATTATACCATTACCAAAAAAACTTCTTACAATTTTCACACTTTCACC
>CAYSKX010000176.1:0-2455 GCA_964431845.1 uncultured Nautiliales bacterium
AAATATACATTTTGGAATTAGAGAACATGCAATGGCGGCAATAAACAACGCTTTTAGCGCTTACGGATTTTTACCATATGCTGCGACGTTTTTGGTATTTAGCGATTATTTAAGAGGTGCGCTTAGAATTGCGGCGCTTAGCAAACACAAAAATTATTGGATTTTTACTCATGACAGTATCGTAGTCGGAGAAGACGGACCTACTCATCAGCCGATAGAGCATATTACGTCACTTAGAGCTATTCCTAATTTGTATCTATTTAGACCCGCAGATGCCAATGAAAACGTCCAATCATGGAAAACGGCACTGAATATCGAAGCTCCCGTCGTATTTGCCCTAAGCCGACAAGGACTTAGAAATATATCGCCAAAAGATGTCGATTTAAGTAAAGGCGCTTATATTTTAAGAGAAGGAAACGGAGATTTAACGTTGCTTGCTAGCGGAAGTGAAGTTAATCTCGCTATCGAAGTCGCTAAAAGACTTGAAGCGAGGGTTGTAAGCGTGCCATGTTTTGATTTGTTTGACGAGCAAGACGAAGAATTTAAAAAATCGCTTCTTAAAGGTAAAGTGGTGGCGATTGAAGCGAACAGAGGCTTTGAATGGTATAAATATGCGGATGAAGTTATTTGTATGAGCACATTCGGTGCAAGCGGCAAAGGAGCCGACGTATATAAACATTTCGGATTCTGTGCGGAGAAAATAGTTGAAAAACTGCGAAATAATTAAATTAAAAACGGAAAATTTAAGGGAAATCTTAAAGTTTTTATTGTTATTATCTGCTAACAGGAATAGTTAGTTTAATATTTTGGATTTTAACAAAAAAAGTGGATAGTTATTTTATTATTTTTGTTGGAATAGGTTTGGTGATTTTGTGGTTTTTATATGTATCTATCAAATTTATTTGGGAACAAATGGAAAAAGTTTTAAAGGAAGAGAAATGAATCATATTATCATCGGAACGATAGGTATGCTTGCGGTAAGTGCTTTTATAATATTTTTTTTAAATGAAATTAAAACTATGATAAAGGATGTTAAATGATACTATCAACACCGGGACCGGTTGAAATACCGTATTTCGTAAGAGAAACATACCTTAGGGATACGATTCATCACAGAACCCCTGAATTTAAGGAAATTTTACTTGATACTTTAAGTAAATTCAAACAAATCACAAAACTCCCTTTCAACGTATTTTTAAGCTCGTCAGGCACGGGAGCTATGGAAGCGGCGGTTATAAATACGGTTAAAAATAAAGCGTTAAGCGTTAATGCGGGGAAATTCGGTGAAAGATGGGGTAAAATATGCAAAGCGCACGGTTTGGAATTTAAAGAGATTAAATACGAATGGGACACTCCCGCCTTAGTTGATGACGTTATTTCGGCTATTAAAGAAGATAAAAACATCGATACGTTTTTTATTCAAATCAGTGAAAGCGCTGGAGGACTAAGACATCCGGTAGAAGAAATAGCAGCCGAAATTAAGCTTATTAATCCCGATATTATTGTAGTTGCAGACGGTATTACGGCACTCGGAGTAGAAGATATCGATACAAGCAATATCGATATAATCGTAGGAGGAAGTCAAAAAGCGTTTATGTTGCCTCCGGGACTAAGTATGCTAGGAATTAGTGAAACGGCTATGAAAAGAATAGGAGAGGGGAAAGGATTTTATTTTAATCTTGCAAATGAAATTAAAAAACAAAATGAGGGCACTACCGCATTTACTCCGGCAACGGGACTTATAATCGCACTAAACGAAGTGCTTAACAGATTAGAAAAAATAGGACTTGATAAACATTACGAAAATACAGCGACAAGACATAAAGCTATGCTTTGTGCGATAGAAGCTATAGGGCTTAATATTTTTCCTCAAAATCCGGCACTTTCTATGGCGGCGATTTATAATGATAAAGCCGAAGAAATTAGAAAAATATTAAAAACCGAATACGAAATAAACGTAGCCGGCGGGCAAGACCACTTAAAAGGCAAACTCTTTAGAATCAACAATATGGGAATTATCGAGGATAATAAAATAACATATATTTTAAACAGCCTCGAACTCACACTTGAAAAACTTGGAATCAGAAACTATGACGGCACGGCGGTAAGAGTTTATAGTAGTGAAAAGTTAAAAGTGTAAAATGAAAAGTGAAAAGGCAAAAATAGAGTAGATTTACTTAAAGATAGAGTATATCGGCAAAAAAGATGATTAGTGAAAAAGTTATAATAAATAACAATTATATCCTCTGAAAACGTCATTTACACTACCGATGTTTTTTCAAAATAATATTTTCAGAGGATTCAATTAGCTAAATTGCCAAAAACAAACCAAACAACAATTTAGTTTAAATTCTTGATTTTTAAAAGACATTGAAAATGAAAAAATTCTGAAATAACGGCTTGATATGAGGCAGTATTTTAATAAGCTCTTCACTCTCCCCCGAATAGCTTATGG
>CAYSKX010000177.1:0-2436 GCA_964431845.1 uncultured Nautiliales bacterium
AATATATAAACATTTACAATTCAAAAAGATTGCATTCATCAATCGGTTATAAAACGCCTGATGAAGTTTACTTTGGAAAAGTTATAGTTCAACAAAATAATTTGCAAAAAGTAGTATAATGAAAGGGCATAAAAATTTTTGCTGATTGGTTTTAACAAAGGGGGACAGTTTATTTATCGTTTTAACTTTTAAAGGCTTGTATTAATTTTTAAATATTTTGTATTCTTTACAATATCTCACTCTCAAAAAAACAGGAAATCTCGGCAGAGCATTTTTCGTTAGCGAATAATATTTAAACGTTATAATATCCCCTATTTTAGGAGGATTTTTTCTTTCTTTAAGTTTTAATCCACTACCTATTTTTATAATCTTACCGTTTTTGAGGCGGCATTTTAACGCTCCAATAAGTCCTTTATATTTTCCTTTACCTTTCGTATAACCGACAACCTCACACTCATCGTCCATAAAAGGTTTTAGTTTAAGTATTTTAGCACTTCTTTTTCTTTCATATCCTGCGTTCGGGTCTCTTATTACAATACCTTCTCCACCGTTTTTGATTATATTATCGAAAAATCTTTTTAAATGCTCTTTTGATTTTATTTTGATTTGAGGAATTATTCTTATGATATCGTTCGTATAAGGTTTGAGTTTATTTAATCTTTCAAAAAGCGTTCCTTTTGCATTAGGCACGTCAAAAATGTAGTGTTTTATCTCTTTCCATTTTTTTCCGGGAGTTTCATCTAAAACTATTGAGGATATATTTTCAAAATCCCCTCTTTTACTCCACAATTCGCCGTCAATCGCAAAGGGAGGATATTTCGCCAAAAACCATTTCGGTGCGTTTATAATATTTCCATTTTTAGTATATAAATGCTTACCGTCCCAATACGCTCTTATTCCGTCAAGTTTTTCACTCATCACCCACCCGTCGATGTTTTGATTTTTATAAACTTTCAAAAGCATTACATTGGGCGCAGCAAAAAGAAAAGAAACAAAAATTAATAAAAACCTCATTTATCGCCTTTTTCATTCGAAAAATGGAAAACCGAAAACTGAAATTCAAAATTCAAAATCCCTTTCAATCTTCTACCTTTGCCTTTCAACCTTAATTTTCCATTTTACTTAAATTAATCCTTAATCCTATAAAACTCTTTATACCAATTGACAAAATTTTTAATTCCTTCTTTTACGTCAGTATAAGGTTTATAACCGAGATCTTTTTCAAGAGCACTTGTATCAGCGTAAGTGCTCGGCACGTCTCCGGGTTGAAGAGGGAGGAGATTTTTTTTTGCTTCGATACCGAGTGTTTCTTCCAAGGCTTTTATAAAATCCATAAGTTTAACCGGTGAACCGTTTCCTATATTATACACTTTATACGGTGCTTTACTTTCACTCGCTCTGCCGTCCCAATCGGGATTTGGTTTTGGAGGATTATCTATTACGCGCACGACACCTTCTATTATATCGTCTATATATGTAAAATCTCTTTGCATATTTCCGTAGTTATATACGTCAATAGGCTTATTTTCCAATATCGCTTTGGTAAATAAAAACAAAGCCATATCCGGCCTTCCCCAAGGACCATAAACGGTAAAAAATCTAAGTCCAGTAGTTGGAATGTTATAAAGATACGAATACGTATGACTCATAAGCTCATCCGCCTTTTTCGTAGCAGCGTATAAGCTTATCGGATGATCGACATTATCGTCGGTTGAGAAAGGTTGCTTTTTATTAAGTCCATAAACACTTGAGGAGCTTGCGTAACTAAGTGCTTTGACTTCGTTATGTCTGACAGCTTCAAGTATATTCATATGTCCTACAATATTACTTCGAATATAAGCGTCTGGATTCGTAAGAGAATATCTTACTCCCGCTTGAGCCGCTAAGTTGCAAACTTTATCGAATTTTTCTTTTTTAAATAATTTATCGATATTTTCTTTGTCTTCAAGATCTAATTTTATAAATTTATAATTCGGATATTTTTTACTCTCAACTATTTTGCCGTATTCTATATTTTCTTTTTCAATTCCGGCTTCTTTTAATCTCGCATGTTTTAAACGAACGTCGTAGTAGTCGTTAATATTGTCAAGTCCTACAACTTCATCGCCTCTTTTTATCAACCTATTAGCGAGATGAAACCCTATAAATCCCGCCGTTCCTGTTATGAGTATTTTCATAATTTTATCCCTTTAATTTTTTTACAAATTATACCACCAACAAAACAAATTTTTACTATACTAAAACCAAAAAACAAAACAAATCTGACATTTTCACTGTTTTCACTATTTGTAAGTTTTGGTGAAAGTGGTGAAAGTGTGAAAATTGTAAGAAGTTTTTTTGGTAATGGTATTAATCAATATAAGCGGATATATAAACTCAAGTGCCTTGTAACCGTTATTGCGTTTAGCTTTTGGTAAATTATCATTGCAAAACTTT
>CAYSKX010000178.1:0-2367 GCA_964431845.1 uncultured Nautiliales bacterium
CTCCAAAACCCATCGTCGATAAACTTATAGAAGCCGCAAGTAAGCCCAAAAATCACAGATATTCGGTAAGCAAAGGTATATATAAACTTCGTGAAGCTATTTGTAATTGGTATGCGAGAAGGTATAACGTTTCTCTAAATCCCGAAACCGAAGCGGTCGTTACGATGGGAAGTAAAGAAGGATACGTTCATCTTGCTCAAGCTATTACGAACGTAGGAGATGTAGCTATAGTTCCAGATCCTACTTATCCGATTCATTCGTATGCGTTTATGCTTGCGGGTGCGAGTGTTAGAAAAGTGGAACTTAAATATAACGAAAAATACGAACTAAACGAAGACGAATTTTTTAAACAATTGAAACTTGCAATAATAGAAGCCGTTCCTAAGCCGAAATTTTTAGTTTTAAATTTTCCTCACAACCCTACAACTGTAACCGTTACGAAAGAATTTTACGAGCGTGCTGTCGAATTTGCCAAGGCGGAAGAACTTTATATTATTAGTGATATTGCGTATGCTGATATTACATTTGACGGATATAAAACACCGAGTATTTTTGAAGCGAAAGGTGCAAAAGAAGTAGCGGTAGAAAGTTTTACGCTTTCTAAAAGCTACAACATGGCAGGATGGAGAGTCGGATTTGTTGTAGGTAACCCCATTATAATAGGAGCGCTTCAAAAATACAAATCATGGATAGATTACGGAATGTTTACACCTATTCAAGTAGCTGCAACTGTTGCGCTTAGAGATTATCAACATCTCGTAAAAGATATAGTTAAAACTTACAGACAAAGACGTGATATCCTAATAGAAAGTTTTACAAATGCAGGATGGAAAATTCAAAAACCAAATGCTAGTATGTTCATATGGGCTAAAATACCTGAATGTGCAAGACATCTTGGAAGTTTGGAATTTTCTAAAAGATTATTAACCGAAGCACATATCGCGGTAAGTCCCGGAATAGGATTCGGAGCATATGGAGATGAGTACGTCCGAATAGCGCTTATAGAAAACGAAAAAAGAATACGCCAAGCGGCTAAAAATATTAAAATATTTTTAAGAGAATTCAAATGAAAAAGGATATAATTTTAAAAGAATTAACAAAAGAGGCCGTCAAAGAAATATTAAAATATATAATAGGTATCAATGTTGAAAAAATAGAATTTTTAAATATCGAATTTCCAAATATACAAATAAAAAAAGCCGATATATTAGTAAAAGCTTCTCAAAAAATAATTCATATCGAATTTCAATCTAAGAATGATTCGAGTATGCTTTTTAGAGAGCTTAGATATTTTTGCGAAATACAAAATTTGTATCCGCAATATGAAATTTTTCAATATGTCCTATATATAGGTAAAGAAAAACTAAACATGCAACATAAATTAAATAAACACAATATAAATTATTTTTACGATATAATAGATATAAAAAAACTCGATTGTGAAGAGTTTTTTAGAATAGATACACCCGAAGCTCTTGTTTTGGCCGTTTTATGTGATTTTAAAGATAAAAACGAAAGAGAAATTATTAAAAAGATTTTATCAAGACTTTTAAAAATTACAAAAAATGAAAATGAGTTTAGAAAATATCTTTTAATGCTTGAAGAATTATCCACAAGTAGAGATTTGAAAAATATTATCAAGGAGGAAGAAATGGGCTTAATGGATATAAGATGGGAAGATTTACCCAGCTATGAAATAGGGTTGGAAAAAGGTATTAAGGACGGCATAGAACAAGGTCTTCAACAAGGTCTTCAACAAGGTCTTCAACAAGGTCTTCAACAAGGTCTTCAAAAAGGAAAAATAGAAAGTGCAAAAATCATGATTAGAGATTTTAGATTATCAATTGATGAAGTATCAAAAAAACTTGATATTCCGCTTGATTTATTAAAAAAGGAACTTAATGGTTAAGATAGGAATCGTAGGAGTCGGAACGGTAGGATTAAGTGTAGTTAAAAATTTGCAAAAAAACAAAGAGCTTATAAAAGCAAGAGCGGGAAAAGAGATTATCGTTAAATCCGGAGTGGTTAGAGATATTAACAAAAAAAGAGATATAAACATTAAACTCACAACTGATTATAAAGAAGTTACGCGTGATCCCAAAATAGATATAGTAGTGGAACTTATGGGAGGAGTTGAAAAAGCTTACGAAGTGGTTAGTGACGCTTTAAAACACAACAAAGCGGTAGTAACGGCGAATAAAGCTCTTTTAGCATACCATAGATTCGAACTGCAAACGATAGCGAATACTCCTTTTGAATACGAAGCAAGCGTAGCGGGAGGCATTCCTATTATTAAAGCTTTAAGAGACGGACTTAGCGCAAATCATATCCGCGAAATAAAAGGTATTATTAACGGCACTTGCAATT
>CAYSKX010000179.1:0-2360 GCA_964431845.1 uncultured Nautiliales bacterium
AATTCAAAAGAGTTTTCGTAGCGGTTGAGGGCGTATATTCTATGACGGGAGATAAAGTTGATAAACAAATTACCGATTTTGCAACGGATATCGGCGTTTTAATAATAGATGAAGCCCATAGCGTAGGAGTTTTAGGAGAAAATTTAACGGGAATTACGCAAGAATATAATTTAAACCCGAATAAAACGATCAAAATGGGAACTCTCGGTAAAGCGCTTGGAAGTTACGGAGCCTATATTCTCGCAAACAAAGAAATAATTTCATTTTTAATAAATAAAGCAAAAAGCATTATTTACACTACGGCACTAAGTCCTATGGATGCACTTATCGCTTATTATTCATTAGAAGAAATTGAAAATAATATAAGCTTTTACAAAAAAGAGATTGATATTAAAAAAAAGATTTTAAATTCCGATTCTTTAATCAAAATATTATCCGCAACCGATAATAAAACGCTTCTTTTAAAGCAAAAAGAATTACTTAAAAAAAACGTTTTAATAGGCGCAATACGTCCGCCTACCGTTAAAACGCCCGTTTTTAGATTAATTGGACGATTCGGCGTTAAAAATGATATAATTATGCAGACTATTGAATTTTTAAAGGATTAATTTGTTACGAAAGATTTTTACGTTTTTTTTATTTTTGATTTTTTTAATGATATTAGGCATAATAGGGTATTTTGTTTATCTATATAATTCTACGCGCTTTGCAAGTGAAAAAATTATATACTACACTCCTACTTTATCCGCAAGATTTTATGATAAAAACGGAAATTTAATAGCCGTCAAATACAAAAACGAAAATCGCTTTTATGTCCGTTATGACGATATTCCCGGACGTATTATAGAAATGCTTATAGCAACGGAAGATACGTCGTTTTTCGAACATGAAGGAATTAATTTCAATGCTATTTTAAGAGCGCTTGCTAAAGATATCAAAGCTGGTAAAAAAGTCGAAGGCGCTTCTACAATCACTCAACAATTAACACGCAACATTTATCTAAACCGCAAAAAAACAATAGATAGAAAACTAAAAGAGATGATAATATCGTTAAAAGTGGAGCATTTTTTAACAAAAGAAGAAATACTTGAAAGATATTTAAACCAAATATATTTCGGACACGGCTATTACGGAATAGAGACGGCGGCATTTGGATATTTTCACAAACAGTTAAAAGATTTAAGCTTAAAAGAAACGGCAATGCTTATAGCGCTTCCTAAGGGTCCCTCACTTTACGACCCTACGAAAAACTACGATTTGAACATCAAAAGAGCGAATAGAATAATAAAAAGAACGTATCTTCTCGGCTGGATTTCCCCAAAAGAATACAAACAAGCCATACTCGAAAGACCTGTCGTTTATAAAAGAATGCTAAAAAACAAAGCACCTTACGCAGTAGATACCGCTATAGCGAAACTGCTTCCTAAATATAAAGATTTATTTACAAGAGGCTATGATATATATCTAACGATAGATATGCCAATCCAAAAACTTGCCCAACAAACAATCGTATGGAACAAACAAAGAGTGCTTAAAAAAAATCCCGATTTAAACGAATCCGCTCTTAACGGAGCACTAATAAATATAAACCCTCACACGGGCGAAGTATTGGCAATCGTAGGAGGAGCCGATTATAAACAAAGCAAATTTAACCGCGCAATTCAATCCAAAAGAAGCGTAGGAAGCTCCATAAAACCGTTTATTTATCAAATCGCACTTAATATAGGATACAACCCCGCAAGCCTTATTCCCGATATAAGCAGAACGTTTAAAATTCCGGCCAACACTCCCAAAGCAAAGAAATATTGGAAGCCAAAAAATTATGAAAAAAACACCTTAGGACTTATTACGTTAAGAGAAGCGCTTGTTCACTCAAGAAACTTAGCAACGATTAATCTCGTTATGTCTATGGGACTTGATACGGTTATTAAGGAGATGTATAATTTCGGTTTCGATTCTTTGCCGAACAATTTAAGCATAGCTCTTGGAAGCGTAGGTGAAAATATGTGGAAATTTAGCGAATTATGGACAATATTTAGCAATTACGGGATTAAAAGTCCCGTTCATATAGTCAAAAAAATCACAATCCCTAAAGAAAACATATTAATAACGCCGGAGTTAAAACCCGAATATATCGAGCCCGATTATCAAGCCTATTTGATGATAAACATACTTCAAGACGTCGTCAAAAAAGGAACAGGAAGAAACGCAAGAGTCAAAGGCATAGAAATAGCGGGTAAAACGGGAACGACGAACGATTTTAGAGATGCATGGTTTTGCGGATTTACTCCCGATTCGCAAACTCTTATATGGTTTGGAAACGACGATTCAAACTCTCTTGGCAAAAGAATGTCCGCCGG
>CAYSKX010000180.1:0-2255 GCA_964431845.1 uncultured Nautiliales bacterium
CGGATATTTTTGTTTTAGTTTTGCCATTTCGCTTTGTTTTAATTTATCGATTTTGGTAAATATCGTCAATAACTGTTGGTCTTTTCTTTTAAATGAATTTATATATTCGTCTACGTTGTTATCTATATCCAAATTTGGATGTCTCGCATCTCTTAGATGTATAAACAATTTGATATTAAATCTATTTTTTAAAAATTCATCCAAGTTTTTGCCCCAATCTTTAAGTATTGATTTAGCAACTTTTGCATATCCGAAACCAGGTAAATCAACTAAAATATATTTTTTATCTTTTTCAATAATTTCGAAAAAATTTATAAGCTTTGTTTTTCCGGGAGTTTGTGAAGTTTTCGCTATTTTTTGATTAGTTAGAGCGTTTAAAAAACTACTTTTACCTACATTACTCCTACCAAGAAGCGCAACTTCTACCCAATTCGGCTCAATTGCTTCTTTTATGGTAGGAGCGGATGTTATAAATTTGACTTTCATTCATTTACCTTTATAATTATTTCTACAGGTTTTTTGCCGCCCGTAACTTCTGCGTTTTTTGTTTTTCTGTTTAATACTATTTTATTTCCTTTTACACTTTCGTTTGTTTCTAATTTAGAAATTTTCGCATTACCTTGCAAAATGATATTCCCGTTGTTTAATTGATATGTAAGTTTATCACTTTTGCCTGTGTAAGTTGAATTTTTATCTAAGGATATAATAAAACGAACGTTTTTTGTTGCAATAAACTTTAAAGGTTTTTTATTTTTATCAAAAAAAACTTTCATTTCACCGGCCACTATGTTATCTTTTCCTTTCGTTGCATTTACGTCACCTTTAAAAACGCTTATTTTCCCTGCCATATCATAATGAAAATATTTGCTTGTTACTTTTAATTCTTCGGCATTTAATGATATAGCCAATATTGTTAAAAAAAATAAAACTTTTTCCATTTTTTCAACCTTTAAAAATAAATTAGGAGTTGAGATGTTTAGAAGTTGAGGTGTTTAGAATAATTTATAATCTCTAACCTTCTTTTTTCCTCATCACTTAATCTCCTTTAAATAATATGTAATTTTTTGCGCATTTAAATTTTTTTTGTTGTCTATTTCAAAACTTTCTCCGAATCCTTCGAAATTCTTTGAATAAAGCTCAAATTTTTTGCCATGTAGCGTATTGGTGTTTTTGTTGTAATATGCCGTTTTTGCATATAACTTGATGTCTCTATTTTTATACCAAACGTTATACCCTGTTGCAATAATATTTTTGAAAATGGTTTTTGACGCTTGATAATATTGTGATTTTAGCAAATCAGTTGCGTTTAAATCGATAATGATATATTTGTTTTTATAAATATTCAATTTTTTAAAATTACCTTTTTTTGAAAGAATTTTATCATAAATATAAAAATTGGCTTTTTCAACTTCTACATTGGGCAATTTTTTAACTTTTACGATTTTAATTGTTTTGTTGTTGTTTATAATTAAAGGATAAAACATTACTCCTGTTATAAAAATAAAAAAAATTATTGCTTTTACCATAATTTCAAAAACTTTTCATATAATTTTTCTTCTTTCATTATCATTTCTATCATTTCTGCTACGGCACCTTCTCCTCCTCTTTTTTTTAAAGGAAAATTTACAAAATCGTAAATATACGAATTCGCATCATATGGTGCGAATGATTTTTTAACGACTTTTAACATAGATAAATCGTTCATATCGTCTCCGATTGCGGCTACTTCAGAATAATTGATACCCAATTCTTTTATTATATTATCAAGAACTTCTTTTTTATTTCTAACTCCTTGTTTGATAAACGTTATATCAAGCTCTTTTGCACGGTTATATACTATTTCGGAAATCCTTCCGGTAATAATAGCACTTTTTTTACCTAAAACATTCCAGCTTTTAATCATTAAACCGTCTTTTATGTTAAAAGCTTTTATTTCATCACCGCTATTCGAATAATATATTTTACCGTTCGTTAGCGTTCCATCAACATCAATAACTATTAATTCGGTCATTTTAATCCTTCGATTTTAGGTTTGAGGATTTAGGTTTTAGATGTTTTTTATATTTCTAAATCCTAAATCCTAAATCTTCCACTTTTCACTCTTCACTTTCATTCGGAAAACGGAAAACAGAAAACTGAAAACGGAAATTCAAAATTCAAAATTCAAAATTAATTCTCCATTCTCAATTCTCCATTCTCCATTCTCAATTTTCCATTCTCCCTTTGCACCCCAAAAAATCTGACGATTTTTCGGG
>CAYSKX010000181.1:0-2252 GCA_964431845.1 uncultured Nautiliales bacterium
CTTCCGGATGCTACTTGTTTGATTTTGGAATTTTTAAGGTTTTTAAATCTTTTTGCGTCTTCTCCGCCTTCTCCTGAGTTGCTTTGAGCGCCTATTTTATTCATAGCGACGGCAATACATTCATGCGCTTCTGGTGAGATTGACCCGAGACTCATAGCCGCACTTGCAAATCTTTTGAATATATTTTCAATAGGTTCGACTTTGGAAATATCGATAGATTTTCTATCGCTACGTAATTTTAAAAAGTCTCTTATCATTTTTTTGTTTCTACTATTAACGTGTTTTTTAAATTCTTGATAATCTTCCTCTTTACCGGTAATTGACGCTTTATGCAGTAGTTTGATGGTTTTCGGTGAAAAATCGTGATATTCTTCGCCCACAAGATATTTATAAAATCCTCCGACTTTCAAATCGAAATTTTTAACGAAACTGTTATCAAACGCATTTTCATGAGCTAAAACGAGTCTTTTTTCGATATCTTCGTAATCAAGCCCGCCTATTAAGGTTTTGGAGCCGAAAAAGCACTCTTTAACTATATTTTCGCTTAATCCCAACACATCGAACAGCGCCGAGTTTCTATAACTTGCAATTGTAGAAATACCCATTTTGGACATAATTTTAAGAAGTCCGCCGTTTATTGCGTTATAAATATTTTTTAATCTGTTTCTTGTTTCAAAGGCACTTAAATTTTCTTTTTTAATCTCTTCAAGAGCGGTAGCGAAAAGCAAATAAGGATATATCGCATTAGCACCGTATCCAATTAAAACGGCTGCACTATGAGAATCTATAACTTCACCACTAACAGCAATAATAGAAACTAAATGCTTAATTTTATTATCGAGTAATTGTTTGTTGATATAACCAACAGCCATCGCCATAGGAATGTTTAAATGTTCTTTATCTATATTTCTGTCGTCCAAAATAACGATTCTTATGCCGTTTTTGACGTCGCTTATAATAGTTTCGGCAAGTTTTTTAAGAGATGCTTTTAAATCGTTTTTAAAGGCGGTTGAATAGAATTTATGTTTATAACAACTTTGAAATCTTGGCGAATATTCATCTCCGTATGAAAGTAAAACGTCGAATTTTTCTTTTATCAAAATAGGTGAAACGGTTTTTAGGCGTTTGGCATCTTCTGGTTTTTCTTCAAAAATATCATGCACTTCTCCAAATCCGGTATTCAAACTCATAACTATCTTTTCTCTAATCGGATCAATCGGCGGATTTGTAACTTGAGCGAATTTTTGTTTGAAATAGTGAGAAAACGGTCTTTGTTTGTTGCTAAATGCCGCAATAGGAGTATCGTCTCCCATACTTCCGACCGCTTCTTTTCCGTCTTTTAGCATAGGTTTGATTACTTGATCTTTAATCTCAAGAGTAATATTAAAATATTTTTGTTTTTCTTTAATGTCGTTTAATTCGTATTCGTTAATATTCGAAAATGGCACATCGATAAATTCTTGAAGGTATATCATATTGTCGTTTAACCATTCAAGATAAGGGTTTGAGTTTTTGAGATATTCGTTTATATCGTCGTTGTAGAAAATTTTGCCATATTTTGTGTCAATTCCTATCATTTCTCCGCTTTGGAGTCTATCTCTTTTAACGATATTTTCTTCGGGAGTATCCAAAATCCCGTATTCGCTGGCAATTATAATTCTATTGTCTTTAGTGATTACGTATTTTGCCGGTCTAAGCCCGTTTCTATCAAGCACAACCGCTACATATCTGCCGTCCGTAATACTGACTGCCGCCGGTCCGTCCCATGCTTCGAATCTAGCTGAAAAATATTCGTAAAAGGCTTTAAGCTTACTATCAATATGCGGTGCATTCTGCCAAGGCATAGGAATTAAAGCGCGCACAGCCTTAAAAAAGTCCATACCGTTTATTATCAAAAACTCCATCATTTTATCAAGAGAGCTACTGTCACTTTCGTTAAAATCGATTACCGGTATGATTTTTTCTATTTCTTCTTTTGTAAATACGTTTGAATTAAGTGACTCGGTTTTGACCAAAGCGTTAAATCTGTTTGCCTGAACGGAATTTATTTCACCGTTGTGAGCAATAAACCTGAAAGGCTGGGCAAGTCTCCATTCCGGTAGGGTATTGGTTGAAAATCTTTGATGAAAAAGTGCGAAAAATACTTTAAAATCCTTATCGGCAAGATCCGGATAAAATTCTTTAATATGATTTGGCATAAGTAAGCCTTTATAGGCTATCTTTTTGCTTGAAAACGTCGGAATATAAAAATC
>CAYSKX010000182.1:0-2237 GCA_964431845.1 uncultured Nautiliales bacterium
TCGAGCTTAACTTCTTTAATAGAATAGGATATGTCGGAGTTTGTTATATTTAACGTATTATGCTTAAGTGTGGTTTTGTAGTCGTTTTTTGCTATAATGATTTCATCAGAAGTGAAGTTTAGATTTTTTGTGTTTTGATAAATTAGAGAGTTTTTATAAGAAGAGATATTGATATCATTATAATCCGCTTTGATTAAAGGAGAGTTTATTATTAAAAACGAATTTTTCATATCGTATGAAATATTTGGATTTTCTATATAAATATTTTTTATATCTTTAAAAGGTGAGCGTATGTTTTCGGCGGTAAAAGTTGTTTTGTCGTTTTTTGTTTCAAAAGCCCCTTTGTTTATATTAAGAGTTTTGTTTTCGATAAAAATATCTGCGTAATCAAATTTCCCTTTTATATCGTATGTGTATGAGGATAAATTTACGTCGGAATTTAAAGAAATGTTTTTTATATTGCTTTTGTTGTAATTAATCTTTTTTGTATTGAGGTTTATTTTTAATGTATTGTTTTTTGATAATAGTATATTGATATCGAATTTGTTTTTGTTAAATTTTCCTTTACCTTCGGCTCGAATTTTGTCTTTAAAGAAAAAAAAATTTATTACGGTATCGGTAAAAATGAGTTTTGGTTTTTGTAGTTTTATATATTCGAAATTTATAAAAGGGTGTTTTATGTCGGGATTTAAAACGGCTTTAAAGGTTAAAAAATCAGAATTTAATATCAAATTGCGATTTTTGAACTCAAAACGTTTGATGTATGTTTTACCGTAATATAAGGAATTTATAGTAATATTTTGAAAAATATTCAAAATATTAATAACCGTAAAAGCGATTTTGTGTATATTCGGTATTTGTTCGGTATAATTTTTACTATTGGGAATTTTAACGTCGTATAATTTGAGTAAAATTTTATTATCGATTTGTAAAAACAATTTTTTGATATAAATATTGTTTAATTTTATATTATAAATATAAATACCTTTAAAAAGGGAAATGAATATTATGAAAGAAAAAAGAATTATTGTAAATATCGTAGCTTTTGTAGAATTGTTACTTCTCGTCACCGTTTTTGTCCTTTTTTATTTAAATAGAAACGTTTATACAAACCGTGTAATTTATATTCCAAGCGGCAGTGTGAATTATACAATAAATTCATTACGAAAAAGAGGTTTTAATGTTGGTTTTATCGACAAAATAGTTTTATATTTTATAGGTTCTCCTCAAGCCGGATGGATTGATATAAAAAGTGAAAAATTAACAAAATTCGATTTTTTACATAAATTAACCGTCTCAAAAGCCGCAATGGTTAAAGTAACTATAATTCCGGGAGAAACGACTTATTATGTCTATAAAATATTGGCGAAAAAATTAGAACTTAAAAGAATAAATTGTGGTTTTGACGAAGGATTTTTAAAGCCGGATACCTATTTTTTACCTAAGGGAATGAAAAAGAAAAGAGTTTGTGAATATCTTAAACATAAAGCCGTTTCGTATCACAAAGAAATTTGTAAAAAAATATTCGGAAAATTCGAATACGATAAATATAAAAAATATCTTATTATCGCAAGTATTATTCAAAAAGAAGCCGCAAACGCAGATGAGATGAAAAAGATAAGCTCCGTTATCTATAACCGTATCAAAAAACACATGAAACTCCAAATGGACGGAAGCCTAAATTACGGAAAATATTCTCACATAGCCGTAACTAGCGAAAGAATAAAAAACGATTATAGCAAATTTAATACGTATAAATATTACGGACTTCCGGATTCTGCAATATGTATTCCAAGCCGTGAAGCGATAATAGCGGCGATTTTCCCGCAAAATACCAAATATTTGTATTTTGTAAAATGCGGGAAAAAGCATTTATTTGCTACAACATATAAGCAACATTTAAGAAATATTAGAAAATGCAAAAGGAGATGAAAAAAGGTGAAAGGATGTGAAATCCGATATCACGTAAGCACTCCCAATGAAAATATTGGGAATGAGAAAAAAGATAGGATTCAATTATATTATTAGCGAATATTATTATAATTTTAAAACCTTTATTCGGATATGATATAATTTCGTAAAAAGTAAGATATTTCGTAATATCGTTAAATTTTAATACAAAAGGAATTACGGATGAAAAAAGTTTTGATTATAGGAAGCGGAGGAAGAGAATATAGTATCGGGTATTTTATGAGAGATGAAGCTGAAATTTTTTATGCTCCGGGTAACGGTGCTAC
>CAYSKX010000183.1:0-2200 GCA_964431845.1 uncultured Nautiliales bacterium
ATAAATTAAAAGAATATAAAATCAAAGATATTAAAAACAATATTTATGAATTAAATTTAACCTTTTATAAGAAAAAAGGCATTTTTAGATACATCCAAAAACTCAACTTATATTTTTATTACAAATACCCAGTAATTATATTTGCTTATAAAAACAAAAAAATAAAAACCAATTTAACGCCAAAAATAAAAATAGAAAAAGTAAAAAACGGCTACGAATTAAAAAAAGAGCTAAATAAACAAATAAAAATACCAATTGATAATGGAGTTTTATATATATTTTTAAATTATTAGCTGATATAAGAGAATACAGTTCAAAATTAATTTTCTATTCATCATTTTCACATTTTCACCTTTTTCACCATTTTCACCTCTTCCTTCTCTCACCGCATAAATCCAAGCTCTTTTTCGCCATCAAAAGCGTTGTTTTTTTCTTTTTTAATCTCTTCGATGAAATCTTGCGTTTTAAAAATAGGTTTTTTACGCATAGCGACTTTTAAAGCGGTATTTTTTATTACCACTTCGATTTGTGCGCCCGTTAATTCGTATCTGCTAAGTGCGTTTATATCAAAATTTTCTTCATATTCCGCATTCTTAGGAAGTTTTAGTTTCCATAGTTTAACTCTTTCTTTTAAGCTCGGTTTTTCAAAGCATATTTTATAATCAAATCTTCTTGAGAACGCACTGTCGATTGTTTCAAGCAAATTCGTAGTGGCGATTAAAAGCCCGTCAAATTTTTCGAGTTGTTCTAAAAAGATATTTTGCATTTGATTGTGCATTTTATCCGCACTGCTAAGTGCTGAGGTTCTTGCGCTTAAAAATTGATCCGCTTCATTTAACAGTAAAACGGGTTTGTTTTTTAATTTTTCGCAAATGGAATAGTATTCATCAAACATTCGTCTGACGTTTTTTTCACTTTCTCCCACATACATAGAAAGTATTTTACTCGAATCCAAACAAAGGACGGGTTTATTAAGTTCGTTTGCGATAGAATATGCCGTTAGTGTTTTGCCCGTTCCCGGCGCACCGTAAAATATGATTTTCGCTTCAATATCGCTACTTTGTTTAATTCCCCAACTTTTAAGCAATTTTGCGACTCTTTTGTCGATTTGTTTTAAAAGAGTGTTTATCATCTCTTTGGTTTGAGCGGGCAAAACGACATCTTCAAGCTTTTCTTTCGGTTCTACGAAATCAAAAATACTCTCTTTTACGATATGTTCGATTTTGTGCTTTTTTTTCGGATGTATAAGTTCGTTTAGAATATCTTCGTTTAAAAAATAAACCTTGCTATACCCTCCGAATGCGTCGAATAATTCGTCATATTCGAAAATTTCTTCACTTACAAGTTTCGAATTTTCATCAAGCAAACTTCTGTTTTTGATTCTTTCTATTTCGTCGTTGCTTATAAGGTTCAAAAGATAGTTTTGCTCTCTTGCGTTTTCGTTACTTGAAGTGTATTCCTCTTTTAGAAGCGATAAAAATAAAATTTCTTCTTTTTCGTTAAAATCGTATTCGTTTATAAAATTTTGAACGGGCAAATCGATTTGGGTTTTTTTGATTTTTTCTTTTATCGTATTTTCTATAAGTTTTAATTTGCTTTTAAGCCTCTTTATGCTTGCCGATTCTTTTAAATAGCCGTTTTTTATGTTGCTTAACTGCTCGTAAAGCTCGATTCTTAAAAACTGATCATGCAAATATTCAAGATGATCGTTATAAGGTGAATTTTTAGGTATTACCAAATCAAGACTGCCTTGTTCGACAAGTTTTAAAAAAGCAACGGACAAAGAAACGGAAGAATTAAACATTTCGAGAACGGACAAATCCCCGCTTTTAAACTCCGTCGGTGCGCTAAGGACTATCCAACCTTCTTCTAATAAATGTTTGATGTGCGGCGTATATTCAAGTGCTTTTATTTTATCTTTCGTAAAAAGTTCGCACAAAACATCCCTAACTCTTACATCTTCGTTTCCATCGATATACTCTTCTAACATTTTTTTTAATATTTTAAGCTCATTATCATTTGTATTTAAAATACCGTATATCGAAGTTTGCTTCGGATTATTCAAAAATTGTATAATATTTTTCATACTGCTCCTATTTTTTTATTTTTAAATTTTATTTATATTTCTAAACCCTAAATCATAATTTAAATATAATTTTATCAAAAAATAAGACACTACAGAGATTATTGAGCTTCGGAA
>CAYSKX010000184.1:0-2176 GCA_964431845.1 uncultured Nautiliales bacterium
GAAAGTGGTGAAAGTGTGAAAATTGTAAGAAGTTTTTTTGGTAATGGTATTATATTATACCATCGAATAGTTTTTCCTTATTCTCACGCTCTGCGTGGGAGGGAGAAACAATGACAAATATGCCGGGATTTAGAAGCGAAAGTAGTGTTATACCAATCCAAATAAATAATACGACATTAGCACCTTTTTTCACCCCTCACCTTTTTTCACCAAAAAATCGCAAAGTGAAAGAAAGTGAAAAAGAGTGAAAAAAGGTAAAAATGTTGGATTTATTTTGTGTTTTGGTATTAGTTATTTATGAAGGAGAAGAATCATGATTATTACAAATATTAATGCGTTACAAGCACATCAGACGTTAATGGATATTAATGCAAACAATGTTGCTAATGTAAATACCGAAGATTTTCAAGCGACTGACGCTAAGATTGTCGATAAATTGGATATTTCCGCCACTACAAGCAAATACGGAACTGATTTGAATAAAGAATTAACCGATCAAATCGTAATTGAAAACGGCTTTAAAGCGCAGATTTCGACAATAAAAACACAAGATGAAATGACGAAAACATTACTGGATATAAGAGGGTGAGAAAAGGTGAAAAATGAACAATGAATTAATAAAACTACTTTTTTCAACCGCTTCTATCGAAAGATGGAACGATTTGCCGCGTCCCGTGAAATTTATAGAACTCGACAAACAAGCTCACAAAATGATTATTGCTTATGTTTTAGCGCATTTTGAAAATAATATTGATTTTTATAAACTTATTCATCTCGGAATTGCGGGGATATTATACAGAGCCGTATTGACGGATTTGAAATCACCAGTTTATCATTATTTGCGCAAAAGAAAAGGAAAAGAGCTTGATGAATATGTTTTGAATAATTTAAAAGATTTAATTGACGAAGAGTTAGAATATTATGTTAAGATATTTAATTCGGATAATTCTAAAGAAAAACGAATACTCTCGGCTTCGAGTTATCTTTCGAGTAAGTGGGAATTCGATATGATATATAATTTTGCTCCCGATATTTACGGTATGAG
Organism: uncultured Nautiliales bacterium; assembly: GCA_964431845.1. Lineage (GTDB taxonomy): Bacteria > Campylobacterota > Campylobacteria > Campylobacterales > Nautiliaceae > Nautilia. The sequence goes on from CAYSKX010000184.1 coordinate 1,046, forward strand.
GGAAATAAAAGAGAATATCGAAAACGAACTTGAAGATTATTATGACCTTGAAGGCGTAAAGGTATTGTCGCTTAAAAAGAAAAGTTATGATTTTATATCGCTTTGCGGGAATTTGAGATTTCAAAAAAGATGGTCTAATACGCCAAGAGTCCCTGAAACTTCGGTGCTAGGTCATATGCTCTTTGTCGCAATTGTGGCATTCTTATTAACAAAAGAGTATGGAGGAAACGCTCATAAAATTTATTATAACTTTTTTACCGGGCTTTTTCATGACCTTCCCGAAGCTCTTACGCGCGATATTATAGCGCCGATTAAACATAACGTTCAAGGACTTGATGAAATTTTAAAAGTTTATGAAAATTTTTTAATAGAAGAAAAAATATTGCCTTTGGCTCACAGAAATATCAGGGATGAGCTGAAAATTTTGATAACAGACGAATTTGCAGATAAATTAATAATCAACAATCAAGTCAAAAAAGTGGATGTAGCGGAAGATTTGCTCGGCTTAAAAGGAATTGACGGTAGTTTGATTAAAGTTGCGGATCATTTTGCGGCTTTTGTCGAAGCATTTATGAGTATAAAATTCGGTATTACTTCGTATGAGCTTGAGAATGCCGTTAAAATGTTGATGCGAAAATATAAAAATAAAAAAATTTACAATTTAGATTTATCGAAATATTTTAGTTACGAGTTTTTATAGAAGAGGTGGGAAAGGGTGAAAATGTGAAAGTGGTGAAAGTGGAGTGCCGGCTTCAGCCGGTCAAACAATTGAAAATGGAGGTTTTAGGATTTAGATTTTAGATATTTATATTTATTTTCTAAATCCTAAATCCTCAAACCTAAATCCTAAAAATCAAACTTTTTGTTATAATATCAAGATAATATTTTATATGCTAAAAAGCAATCCTATAATAAATAAAGGATTTAACTAAAAACTTAAAAAACACACGAGATTGGGTGGGCATACGATTTACAGATAGCTGCTCATGCAAAAAGTTTAGAAGCTATTTTAGTTACAAAATAATATGAAAGAGCTCAATCGAATTAACGGACTTAAATTAGAAAAATAGATTAATAGTTAAAAAAAGTATAAAAATAAACATTAAAGGTAATCAATAATGATATATTCGC
>CAYSKX010000185.1:0-2173 GCA_964431845.1 uncultured Nautiliales bacterium
AAAAATAAAAATAAAATTAAAACAAATTATAAATTTTTTTTTTTTTCTATTGTATACAAGAGAGAGTAAAATATGTAATTTATGAAATTTTAAACACTAAAAACCCCTAACAGTAGTATCAAAATGAAGAATATTTGTGAAAATCCACGATGTAATTTTTATTTTTAGTATTATTGTTTTTTATGTAGATATGAATACTAAAAGTATTCTATTTAAGAATACTAAAAGATTTAAAAAGATAAAATATACAATATTAAATAAGGATTTTGTTTTGGACAATGAACTCTACAAAAAAGTGCTTTCAAAAAAAGTAAATAAGAAAAAAGTGAGCTATTCGATAGATGCAGAAACTGTAAGTATTTTTGCAAAAGTTGCAACAGAAAAAAAATATAATAAATCTCAAATTATTGAAAATCTATTAAAATCTTTTTTACAGATAGAACAAGAACAAGAACAAGAAAAAGAGCAAGAAAAAAACTAAAAAAAACTTTTAAAAAAGAATGAAAAAACATTTTGTTTGGCGATAAAATTTCATTCTTTTTTTTAACAGTAAAAAAAAGGAATTTTATAATGAAAAATGTCGAAATGGTCTTATTTGACACCTCTTCAAAAATAATAGATTTTACAAGAAAAGAAGCTATTAAAAATCAAGGTACAAGGAATGAAGATAAAAAGTCAAATCCTCTCTCTTTGGAGAGTCAAAAACTTTTAATTATTGAGATATTAACTCGTTGTTATAGTGTAAAAATTGATGGTCAAAAAGAAATATTATTTGATTTAAGAAATGGGAACACACAACATATTGAAAGAAATTATAAAAATTTTTCTACGGTTATGTTTATGGCGTTTAATGATATTTCAATTCAAGGTTTTGAAACTATTGATTTGCAAAAACTTTTTGAGATAATTAAAACAAGAACTGTATATAGTTATAGAGAGAGTCGTTCTATTTTTCACAAAGAGAATAGATTTATTATTGACTCAGAAAAAAATGAGTTAATTTCAGAATTAAAGATAGATTATGATTTTCAACAAAGAGGTATCTCAGATGCTATTTATTCCAATATTGTAGATGGTATATCAAACCATTGGCAAGGTTTAATTCCTTTAATCATAGACCATTTGGTGGCTGGGAAGTATGTTTCAGATAAGAAAAACATTTGGTTATTAATAATGGCTAAATCGAATTTTGGTAAATCAAAGCTTTTTAAATGGATGGAGCCTTTTGGTGGTTCGGCATTTATAAATTTTGATGATTTATCAAAATCTGGAATATCAGATAAATCTCCTGAAGAATTTGAGGGAAAATTATGTTTAGTAATAGATGAGGTAAGGAACTTTAAAAGAGATTTGTTTGAGATAGAAGATTATTTAACAGTTAGACCTATGAGAAATCATAGTGTTAAGATACCTATTAATTCAAGAATATTATTATCAGCCGATGGTGGAACATTCAATAATGAATATATGGATAAGCAGATTATTAATCGTGTTGCATTAATAGACCTCAGAGAAAAAGAAACTTCGGACTTAGGAGAGATAAAAGTTTCGTTAGAGTATGGACATTTTCTAGTTGCTACTGTTATGAGGCATTATCTATATACTCAGATAGTAAAAAGAATGAATGAATATGAAAGATTAACAAATGTTAATAGAGCCAACAAAGCAGATAAGACAATAAAAGATATTTTTATCAAATTTAAACAAAATAAAAAAGATTTTTTTCAAATTGTAAAGGATTCTATTTATGAAATACTTGAAGATATGAGTGGTGCATTAGATAGTAGAACATATCAAGTGGCAGAAGAAGCCGTTATGCAGATTGATAATAGAAATCACAAAGGTTGGCTAATATTACGACCACAAGATACTCTTAATAAAATACTAATTAATTATGACAAATCATTAGAATATGAAATTGCTTATAAATCAATTAGTCAAATAGCAAGTAGCATTAATGGCTTTATTTTAGGAGCTTTTACAATTGATGGAAAAACGAAAAGAGGGTTATATATTCCAACACCATTTAAAAAAACAGTTGAAATCGCCCACCAAGATGTTAATAAAAACGATTCTTTAGCAGAACAAATCAGAAGTAAAGTATAAAAAAAAGTGAACTCCACACAAGCAAAAAAGATACAAATATCTGAATATCTAGGTATTTCAACCGAAA
>CAYSKX010000186.1:0-2172 GCA_964431845.1 uncultured Nautiliales bacterium
AGAAAGTAGATTATTTGAATGAAATTTTAAATAATTATAAAAACTTTATAGAAAGCATAAAAAAAGAGGTATTATGAAAAAGTGGTCGGTTTTATTTATTCTATTTGCTACGTTTTTATACGGATTTGATTTGCATTCGATTAAAGAGTTTTTTAGTGAAGAAAACCTTGTAAATTTGTTAAAAGAATACAGTTATATTATTTTATTCTTATGGTCGATATTTGAGGGAGAAACCGGGCTTGTAATGGCGGGAGTGCTCTCTCATACGGGAGATATGCACTTAATAGGTTCGATAGTCGTAGCGGCGTTTGGAGGATTTACGGGTGATCAGATTTATTATTATATAGGAAAATGGAATAAAAAATGGGTTTTAGAAGAACTTCATGCACATAAAATTAAATTCGCAAGAGCAAGACTTCTTCTTAGAAAATACGGACTTTGGGTAATATTTATTCAAAGATTTATTTACGGTATGAGAACGATTATACCTATGGCTATAGGAATTAGTGGATACGATCCAAAAAGATACGCAATAATAAATTTTGTTAGTGCTTTTGTGTGGGCTAGTTTAACGATTGTTCCGAGTTATATTTTCGGAGAAGAAATTCTAAATATTATCAAATGGCTTAAACATCATTGGTATTTTGCCGCTATGTTTGCTATTATAATTATAAGCGTATTGTGGTATTTAAATCATATGGAAGATAAAAAACGGAAACTAAGAAAACAAAAAATAAGGAGTTTAGATGGAATTTGTAAAAACAAAAGGTGAAGTAAAAGCGGAAATTGTAATAAACGGCGCTAAAAAATTCGAAAAATATGGGTTTGAGGGTAAAGATGGGGAAGTTTTAGTGTTGCCCGATAGAAAAAAAATTTATGTCGCAATAGATGAACTCAATGCCGAAAATATAAAAGCGGCAACTGCTACGATAATTAAATCTCTTAAAAAATATAAATTCGAAAGTGTTGAAATAACACCTCCTAATACTAAAAATGAAAATATTTTAATAGCGTTTTTTGAAGGATTTATGCTCGGAGATTATGAATTTGACAAATATAAGAGCAAAAAAGCTAAACATCCTATTAAAAAAATAGCAATTAATTCCAAAAGAGACTTTGACGAAATTATCAACGAAGCGAAAGTAAGAGCGGGGGCTGTTAATTTTGTGCGCGATATTGTTAATTCTATGCCGGATGAAATTACGCCTCAAAAATTAGCGGAAATTGCAGAAAAACTAGCAAAAACGAATAAACTTGTTTGTAATGTTTTTGATGAAAATTATTTAAAAGAAAACGGATTTAACGCATTTTATAGCGTAGGAAAAGCAAGTATGAACCCTCCAAGACTCATTCATCTTGCATATAAACCTAAAAACTCAAAAAGAAAAATAGTATTGGTAGGTAAAGGACTTTGTTATGATAGCGGAGGACTTAGTTTAAAACCGAGTGATTTTATGGTAACTATGAAAAGTGATAAAGCAGGAGCTGTTACGGTGCTTGGGATTATTAAAGCCGTAAGCGAATTGGATTTAGATATCGAAATTCATGCAATTCTCGGTGCGGCTGAAAATATGATAAGCGGCGGAGCATATAAACCGGATGACGTTTTAATAGCTAAAAACGGTAAAACCATAGAAGTTAGAAATACAGATGCCGAGGGTAGATTGGTATTAGCCGATTGTTTATGTTACGCACAAAACGAAATAAAAGATTTTGACGCACTTTACGATTTCGCGACGCTTACAGGCGCTTGTATGGTAGGTGTGGGAGAATACACATGCGGAGTAATGGGATTTGAAAAAGAAAAAATTCAAAGTATTATAACCACCGGAGAAAAAACGGGAGAACATTTCGCATATTTGCCGTTTAATAAATACTTGTCGAAACTTCTAAAAAGCGAAATAGCCGATATTAGTAACATAGCATCAAGTAGATACGGCGGAGCTTTGACGGCAGGATTATTTTTAAGTGAATTTATTGAAGATAAAAACAAAGAAAAATGGACTCATCTTGATATTGCGGGACCTGCTTACGTAGAAAAACCTTGGGGATACAATCCGCACGGTGCAAGCGGTTTTGGAGTTGATACGTTCGTGACGTTATTCAAATCTTTATAATTTGGTCTCCCGGGCGGGATTCGAACCCACGACCTTCGGATTAGGAATCCGACGC
>CAYSKX010000187.1:0-2123 GCA_964431845.1 uncultured Nautiliales bacterium
TTAAATTCATTCCAAGGTAAAAAAAGACGGGAATAATTCTTTTTATTGCGGCTTTTATATTGTTGATGGTAGGGATTCCAGTAGGTTTTGCATTTGGCGCAAGTGCCGTTTTTGCGGCTTTGATTGATCCGAATCTGGGGCTTGACGTATTCGGTCTTTTACCGTATAGGATTTACGGGATTATGCAAAATTTTACTTTAATGGCGGTGCCTTTGTTTATTTTTATGGGATTTATACTTGAAAAAAGCAAAATAGCCGAAAATATGCTTGAATCCATAGGAGAGCTTTTCGGAGAAATTAGGGGAGGGCTTGCAATAGCGATAGTAATTGTTGGAGCGATATTGGCGGCTTCTACCGGAATTGTAGGGGCAAGTGTAGTTATGATGACTATTATATCTCTTCCGATTATGCTAAAACACGGATATTCTCCGCGCCTTGCAGGTGGCGTTATAGCGGCAAGCGGGACGCTTGGACAATTAATACCTCCGAGCATCGTTTTAATTATCCTCGGAGCCGTTATGAATATTAGTGTAGGGGATTTATTTAAGGCTGCTATTATTCCGGGATTGATAATAGTCGGATTTTATATTTTATATATATTAATTATAGCTTTTATAAAACCTCAAATGGCACCTGCAATTCAATCCGATAAACATTATTCTCAAATTTTATCTAAAGCGCTTAAATCTTTAATTGCCCCTTTTGTTTTAATATTGGTCGTGCTCGGAAGTATTTTTGCAGGATTTGCAACTCCTACCGAATCAGCGGCAGTCGGCGCACTCGGCTCGATTGTTTTGACGCTTTTTTATAGAACGTTCAATATGGAATTATTAAGATACGCAAGTGTCGAAACGGTGAAAATAACAGCTATGATTTTTATGATTCTTATAGGTGCTACCGCGTTTTCGCTTGTATTTAACGAATCGGGAGCAGGGGATATCGTAACCGAATTTTTTACGGATTCTATATCTAATAAATATATATTTATAGCAATTACGATGGTTTTAATTTTTATTCTCGGATTTTTTATCGATTTTATCGAAATTACGTTTATCGTAATTCCTATTCTTTTACCGATAGTTCAAGCTTTTGATATTGATCCTTTATGGTTTGCTTTGTTGATAGCAATAAACCTTCAAACTTCGTTTTTAACACCGCCTTTTGGGTTTAGTTTATTTTATCTAAAAGGTGCGGCGGGTAATAAAATACGAACGAAAGATTTATATATTGGAATTATTCCGTTTATTTTGATACAATTACTTACGTTGTTAATCGTAATGTTTGCACCAAAACTTGTTTATATAACAATAAATTAAAGAAGGAAAAAATGAGCAACGATCTAAAGAAATTTATCAATGAATACTTTTATGATGCGGATAAATATATACAAGAACGCAAAAACTTATTAAATAAATACAAAAGTGATATTGATTTTATAACAATAAAACCTGTAGTTATAGATACGGCAATAAATTTTTTAAATTCTATAGATTCGAGATTTCCGGAAAAAGATATAAAAGAAGAGATAAAAAATTTAGACACAATGTATCAAAAATACCTCGAAATGAATAAAAAACTAAACTCAATAGAGCCGTTTTTTTATGAAATATATTTACATAAAATTACTGAATATCAATCTTTATATGAAGAAATGCAAGCTATTAACGAACATATAAAATATTTAAAAACTACACTTTCAAAAGTAGAAGCAAATCCTGATATGTATCATAAAAATATGAAAACTAACTTAGTTAAAGATTTGGATAAATTTAACACAAAAAAAATTGAAATTCAACAAAAATTAATTCAAATAGAAAACAAAAAAAAGGATGAGTTTTTTAAAACATTTCCTAAAATTTTAAAAAATTACCTTCATCATCTAAAACTTGTATTAAATACGATAATCATGATTATGAGTAAGTTAATTTGGGTAAAAGCTAAAAATTCTTCAAGAATTCAAAATTTTTTTCAAAACATCAACAAAAAAATATCTCTTAAAATTTTCGTATTTGATTATTTAAAAAAACATTCTTTTAATAAAAATCCTCAAATAAAAGAGGAATTAGAAAAGCTATTGAAAGAAAAATAATTTTTTAGAGAATATACATTATGTTAACTAAATA
>CAYSKX010000188.1:0-2121 GCA_964431845.1 uncultured Nautiliales bacterium
AATTGCGTTTACATTAACTATTTCTCTAAAAGTCATATCGCATCCGAATTTTTTAACAACGCTTCTAAAAGGCAAATCGGAAAACCCGGCAAGGGGAGAAAGGAAAAAATAAGGAGGATTAGAGTTTAGAATCGATATATTCATCAATATCCGCTTTCACACCCGCTTGTTTTAATTTTAAGAAAAATTCGAAATATTTAAGGTCGTTTTCTTCAATCAACTCTTTTGCTTTTTCTATATGTTCGTATTTGAGCGCTAAATAAGCACTCGCCCATTTAAGAGGCGATAAAATTTCAAACTCTTTATCCGGGTTTATCGTTTGATGAATACTTTTTGCCACTTCAATCTCTTCTAAGGGAGTTAATTTTGCTCTTTCAAGCAAAAATTTAACATCAGGGTCATTTAAATGAGGCTTAATAATTTGTGCGTCAATTTCATAATCGTATTTTAAAATATCCCCGATACTCGCTTTTTTTGCAAAAATTTTAAAAGCTATTTTTTTAAGTTCTTCGTTTTTATATTTTTTAAGAACGTCTTTTGCAAAATTTTCGTCTTTATTTAATCTGTTTTTGATGTTTAAAATAAACCATGGATTGTCTTCGTTTAATTTGTATTTATTTATTTCGATAACCTCTCCGTCTAATAATTTTTTTATATCTTCTAAAAATTCGAATTTTTCGCATTTTTCGGGTTTTATATTCAAACCTTCGATATTGCGGATAAAATTATCGCAATTTTTAAGAATTTTGATTTGTTTATTACAAGGAGGCTTATAAAGTATTCGGTCTTTTATATTGATTGTCAATATCTCTATATCTTTTCTAATATTTTTTTTGTAAAAATACTCTTTGATATTCAATACACCAAAAAACATAAGCGAAAAAATAAAAAATATGCCCAAAAACAACGCAACCCACACTGCATTCGGAAGTGTTATATTAACGCCGAATAAACTAAAAGTATTTAGAGTGTTTTGCTGTATATATACCAACAATGTAATTAACGCTATTAATATAATGCTAAAAAGAGTGTATTTTTTCATTTTTCGTTATCTTCCTTCTTTTTCGATTATTTCTCTGCATATTATACAATATTTTGCGTGCGGTTTTATCTTAAGTCGTGCTTCTTGGATAGTATCTTCGCACATTTCACAAATTCCGTATGAACCTTCATCTATTTTTTTAAGCGCTTCATTGATTTCTTCAAGCTCTTTTTTTTGGTTTATATATATTTTATAATCTCTTCCGCCATCCATACTTGCCGCCGCAAAATCGGCTTCGTCGTTTATTTCGGATTTGTTGATGGATTTAATTTCGTTTGAGAGATTATTTAGTATTTTTTCAATTTCCGCTTTTCTTGCTAACAGCATTTCCTTGTATAAATGAAACTTATGCATATCCATGTTTTTCTCCTTGAATTTATAGTGAAATTGTGAAAATGGTGAAATTGTGAAAATATTTTTTTAATATTATGCCCTTATCCAAATAACCTATTACACTTTCATCACATTTTCATCACTTTCACATTTTCACCTTGTTTATTTATGATACGGATGATTATTTTTAATACTAAGTCCTCTATATATCTGTTCGAATAATACTAATTTGGCGATTTTATGGCTCATAGTTAAAGGGCTTAGAGAAATATTAACGCCGTTTTTTTTAAATTCTTCATCAAATCCGAAAGCACCCGCTATGAAAAAATTAATTTTAGAGTGCTCGAAAATATTTGCAAATTCAAAAGAATCGACAAGTTTTCCTTCCGGAGTCAAAATAACGTTAAAACCGTCATTAGCGTATTTTGCAAACATTTTCGAATACTCTGTTTGGGGATTAGCGGATTTTGAAAGTTTATTGTTATAAAGAGTGTGGTTTTTTATAACGGCGAATTGTTTCGATTTTTTTATAAACTCTTTTATTTCCGTTTGAAAATCTTCTTTTTTTTCAATCGAGAAGACGTTAATTTGCATATATCGCTTCCTATTACTTTGAATTTTGACGGAATTTTATCATAAATTTTTAATTGTGCCCTATGAGAAATGCTACTTTAAGAAAAGATTTGATTTATTTTAATAGAAATTTTAAATTTCTGATTATTCATAGTTATACCATTACCAAAAAA
>CAYSKX010000189.1:0-2051 GCA_964431845.1 uncultured Nautiliales bacterium
ACTCAAAAAGAAAGAGGGGCTAGTGCGGGATTTATAGGTTCTTACGGTAAAAAATTCAAAGATATTTTACATCAGCAAAGACTCTTAACCGATGAAAAAATTAAAGAGTGTAAAAATGTTTTAGATAAAATAGATTTATCTAAATATTCACATGACCTCAAAGAAAAAATAGATAAATTAAAAGGATTTTTAGATAATCTTTCTTCGATCAGAAACAGAGTTAGTAATTTTAAAATTTCATTAAAAGACGAAGTCAAATGGTATACTAAAATGAATGCCGTAATGCTTGATATTGTTGGAGAAACGTCAAAACTGGCACCTAACAAAATAATAGCGCAGAATTTGTCGGCTTATGTTATGTTTTTAAAAGCAAAAGAGAGAGCAGGAATTGAAAGGGCGGTTTTGAGTGTCACATTTGGTACTGATAAATTTAAAGATGGTATGTTTGTTAAGTTTATAAGACTTATGTCTGAACAGGATACCTATATTGACGCTTTTTTAACATTGGCTAATTCTGAAATGAAAAAAATGTATTTTGAAGCGATTAAAGATCCTTCTTTTGCCGAAGTTCAAAAAATAAGAAATATTGCGATAAAGAAAGCTAATGTTGGACATTTTGGGATAGATGCGGAATATTGGTTTAAGACAATCACCCAAATAATAAACAAATTAAAAGAAATCGATTCGAATATTGTAAAAATTATAAAGAGGAATTTGGAATTAATTGATAATAACTACTATTTGGAAATAAGTATCGGAATAAGTGTAATATTGATAATGTTGATTATAGGGTATGTAAGTGTTAAAAACTTACAAACCGAACTAAAAAATTTAAAAGAACTAATGGAGCATATTTCTACAAATAAAGATTTGAGTGTAGATATTGCTGCAAATGAAAATAACGAATTCGGACAAATAAAATTACTGCTTAACGATTTTATCAAAATAATTAAAACCGTTTTATTTAGCGCCTATAATACTTCCGATGAAAACGTTCGCCAAACGGGAGAATTAAAACATTCTTTCGATAATATAAACAATGAAATCAAAAAAGAAGTCGAAATTATTACAAAAGCCGGAGATATGGCCGAAAAAATTAAAAATTCCCTACTTGAGGAAAATCAAGCTTCAAATGATGTAAAAAATACTATCGATGAAGCTAATCAAAGCTTGTTAAAAACAATAAACTTTATGCATGAAACAATTGATAGCGTAATGCAAAATGCCGAAAACGAAAACGAATTAGCGGGTAAATTAACTCAACTTTCAACTAATGCCGAAGAAGTCAAAAACGTATTAAACGTAATTAGCGAAATTGCGGATCAAACCAATCTTTTAGCATTGAATGCAGCAATTGAAGCAGCGCGTGCGGGAGAACATGGAAGAGGATTTGCCGTAGTTGCCGATGAAGTTAGAAAATTAGCCGAAAAAACACAAAAAAGCCTTAGTGAAATTGATGCAACCATAAATGTTATCGTTCAATCTATCATAAGTGTTAATGAAGATATGCATAAAAATATAAAAAACGTAGAAGAAGTAACGGATAAAACACAAAAATCACAGGAAGAAATAAGAGACGTCTCTTTTAAAATGAATGAAGCGGTTCAAAAAGTGGAAGTAAACGTTCAAAATTTAAATAAAATAGCAAAAGAAATGGAAAACTTCTTAAACGATATGAATAAAATCGAACGTAAAGCAATTCAAAATTCGGATGTTATAGCAACTAATAATAAAAAAATAGAAAAAATCACACATCTTGCCAGACAGCTTCTTAATGAAATTTCTCAATTTAAATTAAATTAATTAAGGCTGTTTCATGCTGTAAAATTAATAATAATTAGCATGAAACGGTTATGGTATTTAGATGTTAAATTTTAAGCTTTAACTGATATTTTTATATTTTGCATTGAATATTGAATTTTTAATTTATAATATAATTATACCAAAAAACAAAACAAATCTGACATTTTCACTATTTGTAAGTTTTGGTGAAAATGTGAAAATGTGAAAATGTGAAAGTGGTGAAAGTGGTGAAAATGTGAAAATGGTGA
>CAYSKX010000190.1:0-2042 GCA_964431845.1 uncultured Nautiliales bacterium
ATATCCCTTTTTTAATAATTTTCTTTTCACAGACGGTATCTTAGCTATATACATTTTTAGTATTTTATAAGGAGTGATTGAATAAATCATTTTAATTTTTGTAAAAAAATCCAACGACTTAAAATATTTTTTATCTTTTGTCAAAATATAACCTACCAACGTATCGTTTATCGAACCGTCCCAATAAATATTCGAATATTCCAAAGGCATAATTACCGTATCGCCGGATTTTAATATTTGTTTTGTTTTATATATAATATAAGAAGTTCTAAGCCCTGCATGCACCCCGAAATTTACACAAGGTATTTTTAAAATTTCTTCCGTTTTTTTAGCACTAATACCCATTAAAACATTACTTCCTCCGGTAAATACTATTTTAGGTTCTTTTATATTTTTAGCATATCTTTCTTTCTTTTGATAAGCTTCATATATCCATTTAGTGCTTATGGGATGCTCATAATAATTATATACGAAAACACCGTATAATACACCCGAAAATACAAAACATACCAAAACTTTTTTAACAAATTTCTTATACATAACAACACCTAAAAATTAAAATATAAAAATTCGGAAATACAAGAATTCATAGCCACAAAACTTATTAAAAACAAAACGGAAATAAAAAACGCATTAACGGTTTCGGGTTTAAAATTATATAACATCCGTATGGAATTTTTGAAGAATATTAAACAAAACACCAATATTATAAATAAAGGAGTTTCAAAATAATGTCCCACTCCCTCCATCCAATTTCCAAATGTAAAAGGCAAAAATGAAAGTTGTTTTTGTAAAAAAGAAGGCAATATTATATCTCCTCCGAACATTCCTTTTAAAATCTTTAACGCACTGTCCATATCTTTTGCTCTAAAAAACACCCACGTAACGTTTATAAAATTAAATGTGATAAACCATGCGAGATATTTATTCATTACAAATCCCATTTGTTTCCAAATCCTATGTATTATCATAGCAACTCCATGCATTGCTCCCCAAATAACGAACATCCAACTTGCTCCGTGCCAAAGCCCTCCGAGCAAAAACGTAATGAAAAGATTTAGATAAGTCCTTATATTTCCGCCTCTGTTACCTCCAAGAGGTATATAAATATAATCTCTCAAAAATCTACTAAGCGTTATATGCCATCTTCTCCAAAAATCTTGAATATTCAAAGATTTATAAGGAGAATTGAAATTAATAGGCAACCTTATATTAAACAAAAGCGCCGCTCCTATCGCCATATCGGTATATCCGCTAAAATCAAAATATATTTGAAAAGTATATGATAAACTTGTCGCCCAAGCCGCAAAGAATTCCAAATGCTCACTCTTATCGAAACCAGACGACACCCATATGGAAAAAGTATCGGCAATTACCGTTTTTTTAAATAATCCTATCGAAAATATAAAAAGCCCCAATGCTATATTTTTATAATTTTTAATAAAATTTCGTTTATTTGCAAATTGCGGCATCATCTCTTTATGATAAACGATAGGACCGGCTATCAGTTGAGGAAAAAACGTTACGAATAAGGCATAATTTAAAAAGTTATATTCTTTTGTTTCACCTCTATAGCTATCTACCAAATATGCAATTTGTTGAAAAGTAAAAAAACTTATCGCAAGAGGTAATGTCAGATGCAATAACGACAAATTCGCATTTGTTAAATTATTAATATTTCCTATAAAAAAATCCGCATATTTAAAATAACCTAAGAGTGATAAATTTATTATAATTCCAAAAATTAAAATAACTTTTTTATTGTTTTTATTTAAAATATTTCCGATTATAAAATTAAAAAACATACTAAACAAAAGAATCGGCAAATATTTTATATTCCAATAAGCATAAAAAAACAAACTCGCAAATACCAAAAAAATTTTACTTGCAATAATCAATCTATTTGAAGTTAAATAAAAATATACAAAAAAAACAAACGGTAAAAACATAAAAATATATTCGTAACTATTAAACAGCATATTTTTTACGGCTCCTTCTAAAAAAGTGTGGGTAACTTTCAACTTAAACACTTCTATATTTAT
>CAYSKX010000191.1:0-2038 GCA_964431845.1 uncultured Nautiliales bacterium
GGACATATCATAGTATCTTTTTTAGCGTATATGTTTTTAAAACATATTGAAATAACAATAAGTGATAAAATGTAACTAAGGTTGGAAATTTTAAAGAGCCAAATATCAATAAATGAAAACAATAGACAATAAGCGATAAAAATGTAATGCCGGTTTTAACCGGCAATCTAATCCTTAACTCTAAATTAATAATTTTTACATTTTTATTACGGAACATACGCTATCATAGGCAAACTCAACCCCTCTTCAAATCCGAACATCAAATTAGCGTTTGCAACCGCCTGAGAAGAAGCTCCTCTTAATAAATTATCTATAACCGTATTAATAAAAAGCATATTTTCGTTTTTTGCCACAAATATATCGCAAAAATGCGTTCCCGCTACGTTTTTAATTTCAACGGGTTTATCAAAAATTCTTATAAATTTTTCGTTTTTATATCTGTTTTGCAAAATTTCTATCGGATCGATGTCTTTTTTGAGTTTGGCGTAAATGCTTACTTGCATTCCTCTTGTAATAGGCAAAAGTTGAGGCACAAACGTTACATCAAGTCCCGTTTTTTCTTTAATCTCAATCGAATGACGATGTTTTATAGGATTGTATGCGAAAAAATTTTCGTTATCTTTTACAAACTGTGTAGTAGCGCTAAGTTTCTTACCCGCACCGCTAACACCGCTTTTCGCATCTACAAAAATTCCATTTTCGATATATTCTACAAAAGGATAAAGTCCGAGAATAGTAGCCGTAGGATAGCAACCGGGATTTGCGACAAGTGTCGAACTATGAATAAAATCTCTAAAAATTTCGGGAAGTCCGTATGCGGAGTTTTCAAGATTTGCAGGGTCGATATGTGAACAATAAAAATTTTCGTAATTTTTTTGATTAAGCCTATAATCGGCGGAAAAATCGACTATTTTGGTTTTAGAATAAAGCTCTTTTACAAAAGCCATTGCGGTTTTATGCGGAACAGCTAAAAAAACAAGATCATGTTCGGCTATTTTGTTAATATCCGATTTTTGAATTTCCGCTTCAAACACACCTTTTAACGACAGGTAAATATTTTCAATTCTTTCTCCTCCTTCACTTCCAAAAAGTGAAGTTATCTCAAAATGCGGATGATTCAAAAGGATTTTTATAAGCTCAAGCCCCGTATAACCGCTTGCTCCTACAATTGCTGTTTTAATCATATCATTCCTTCATTTTTCATTTCTTTCACCCTTTTCACCAAGTTTCATACTGACTAAAGTTGGCGTTACATTTCCATTTTCCATTGTAACATTTTCATTGTTCATTTTTCACTTTTCACCCCTTCTCACCCTTTTTGAATTACCAGTTAAAACCGGCGTTACAAAATTAGGATTAAGGATTTAGATTTGAGATTTAGATGTTTTAATTCAAAATTCAAAATTAATTCTCAATTCTCCATTCTCAATTCTCCATTCACTTTCCCGTGCTCCCAAATCCACTTGTACCTCGCTCGGTATCGCTTAGTTTTTCCACCTCAACGATTTGCGCTTGAATTACGGGTGCTATTACAGCTTGGGCTATTCTTTCACCCTCTTTTATTTCAAAAGGTTCATTTCCTAAATTTATTAAAAGCACTTTTATTTCGCCTCTATAATCGCTATCAATCGTTCCGGGTGTGTTAAGAACGGTAATTGCGTGTTTGAAAGCCAATCCGCTTCTTGGTCTTATCTGAACCTCATATCCAAATTCAATCTCAAACGCAAGCCCCGTGCCTATTAATTTTCTTTCACCGGGATTAATTACCGCATTTTCAATTGCATGCAAATCAAACCCTGCCGCTTCTTTTGTTTGATATGCGGGAATTATCGCTTTTTTATTAAGTTTTTTAATTTTTAATTTCATTTTAAAAATTCTTTTAATGTTTTTTCGTCGATATCAAGAATTGAAGCTACTTTTTGCGTATCATTATTAAATGTTAATATAAGTTTATTTGCAATTTCTTTTAAAGCCATTCTCCTTCCTTTTTCCATACCTTTTTCCATACCTTTTTCCATACCTTTTTCCATACCTTTTT
>CAYSKX010000192.1:0-2010 GCA_964431845.1 uncultured Nautiliales bacterium
ACAAATAGTGAAAATGGTGAAAATGTCAGATTTGTTTTGTTTTTTGGTATTATAAAAGAGAGATGATTTTAATGTTTTAAAAATTTATCAAAGGTATAAAATGGAGCAATTTGAAAAATTAGCGGATTTTGTTGAGGAATATAGGCGAAAAATAAAAGATTTTAACGATGTTTTGGATTATTATGTTTATATAGATTACAAGCGTTTAAACGACGATATTAAAAATTCGATTATTGAAATTACTGATATTATAAACAAAAAATTAGCCGATAAATTTATGTCGAAATACGAAGATATTGATGAAGCGATATTTATAATAGAACCAGTATTCGAAGAAATTATAACCGAAGTTAAAAAATTAAAAGGACTATATTCAAAACTTGACAAATACGATAAATATGATAAAAAACTTACTATTTACAAAAAAATCATTCTGAAAATTTTAAATGAACTTGAAATGTTTTTCATTAAACTTGAAAATCTTCTTTTAAGAGGAGGCGAAGGAGAGCTTAAATTTGAAATTGACGTAACGGATGAAATTATGGAATTAAAAGATATGTTTCATTCCGAAGAAGTAAAAAAAGTCGGCTTTAGTAGTTTGCTATTCGGATTAGGGCTCGGATGGCTTATTTTTGGAGGAGATGATTAGATTTAATTACATTTAATAAAATTTGATATAATATGTAAATTTTTATAAAGGGTGGAAATGAAAGTTTATAAAAGTTTTAAAATTGCCGGAATAGAGTATTACGAAGCGTTGTTTGTTATGAAGAAGATAAAAGTTGGAGATAAGCTTAAGTTAAAAC
Organism: uncultured Nautiliales bacterium; assembly: GCA_964431845.1. GTDB lineage: Bacteria > Campylobacterota > Campylobacteria > Campylobacterales > Nautiliaceae > Nautilia. Next base: position 807 of record CAYSKX010000192.1, read on the forward strand.
CGCAGCCAACTAATATCCATGATGAAAACGCAGTTGAAATTTATTATAAAGGTAAAAAATTAGGCTACATTCCACGAAATGCAAACTATTCCATTTCCGTTTTGCTTAATGCCGGATGGGATATATTTGATGCGTATGTTCAAAAACTTGACAGAAACGAGCTTGATATTCAAGTGGCTGTGTTTGTGAGAGGTAAGAATAATTAAATATAATGAAAAATATTTTGTGAATATGATGATGTTGAGTTCAATGTAAACTACTATAATAAGAGAAGATATAGAGAAAATTTAAATTTATATATTTCATTTCGAAAGAAGCCAGTGAAGGAATTATAATTGAATAAAAAGTTCATTCATTTTATAATTAAAAGATATCTAAGATTTGATAAAAAACATCCTTTTATTTATATTAGTTTTATTCTTGCGTTTCTTGGTATTATGACCGGTGTAGCAACTCTTATGATAGCTATGGGAATAATGAACGGCATGGATAAAGAATTCGAAAAAAAGCTAAAAGTTATGAATTATCCTATTACCGTTTATTCTTCGCTGACAAAAATGGATGATAAATTGCTTCGTAAATTGCAAAAAGAATTTCCGACTTTTAAGTATTCTCCTTACATTGAAAGCAGTGCCGTTATACAAAAAAATTCGCTAAGCGGCGTTATGCTTTACGGAGTTGATTTTCAAAAAGAAGCCGAAATTAATCATATTTTCAAAAAAGCGATAAAAGATATAAAAACTCCGGGACTTTTTGATATAGTAATAGGGAGTCGTCTTTTTAACGATATCGGTATTGCAAAAGGTGAAAAAGTAATTATGATTTTTTCGAAACTTACTCCTATAGGATTTGGAATTTCTCCGATATTCAAAAAAGTAAAAATAGTAGGCGTTTTTAATAGCGGACTTATTGCCTACGATAAAGGTATTGCGTATATAAATATAAAAGGACTTCAAAGAATACTTCATCAAAATTTTTACAGTGGAATACATATATATACTCCAAATCCCTTTAAAGATATCAAAAGAATAAAAAAGGTTGTTCCTATCGGTGTCGGAGTTATAGGCTGGTGGGAGCAAAACGGAAATTTTTTTGCCGCACTTAGAATGGAAAAAAGAGCATTGTTTTTGGTGTTGATGCTGATTATTGTAGTTGCGGCGCTTAATATTATAAGCTCCCTTCTTATGATGATAATGAGTAAAAG
>CAYSKX010000193.1:0-1945 GCA_964431845.1 uncultured Nautiliales bacterium
AGAAAAGTTCTTGCAAGAAGAAGAGCTAAAGGTAGAAAAAGATTAGCGGTTTAAACAAAAAAGAAATTGAAATAGTTTTTAAAAAAGGGAAAAAACTAAATACCAAAAATTTTCTCGTTTTTTATTTCCCTTTATCAAAACTTAAAATTTCGCCTGTCGTAAGTAAAAAAATATCAAAAAAAGCAGTTGTAAGAAATAAAATAAAACGAAGAATCAGACATATTGCAAGAGAGATATTTAATAATGGCGGATTTGCAATAGTTGTAAAAAAAAATATATCGGAATATAATTTTGAAGAGCTTAAAAAAGAGTTTAAAAAACTTGCCGATAAAATTGATTAGATTTTATCAAATCTTTATCTCTCCGATGCTTGGAAATAATTGTAGATATTATCCGAGCTGTTCGGAGTATGCTATAATGGAATTTGAAAACGATACTCTTTTAAGAGCGATTTTAAAATCGCTTAAACGCATTTTAACTTGCAATCAATTATTTAAAGGCGGTATAGATTTTCCAATCGTTAAGAAAAAAATAAAAATTAGTTTTTTTGTTAAAAAGCCTACAATAAAATATTGGCTAATTCCCACTAATAAAAAAGATAAATATATAATAATAAAGGCTGAAAATGGATAATAACGGACAATTAAGAAGAATATTAATCGCGACGGTCATATCATTTGCATTTTTTGTTGCGTATGATTATTTCGTTTTAACCCCGATGCAAAAAAACCAACCTCGAACCATCGATAAAAACATTAGCACACAACCTATAAACGATAATCAAAAAATCACTTCTATTACAAAAAATACTACAAACAATAAAACAAATACCATATCGGTTATAAAAGCCGAAAATTTTGAAATTAAAATCGACTCCGTCGGTAGGATTAGTAGTTTTAAATTAAAACAGATTAAATTTAATACTAAAAACGGCAAACACTTAGAGCTTATTAGTCAAAAACCTCCTAAACCTCTTGAGATTAGATTCGAAAATCAAGAGTTAAATAAACTCGCCTTTACAACTAAAGCGATTGCCGACAAGAATGAAATAATATTAAAAAATAAACCCGAAACCCTTACGATAACACAAAACCTACAAGAAGAAATATTAACAAAAAAAATAACCTTTTATCCCGACGGTCATTATAACGTTAGTATCTCACTCTCAAAACCCGCCGTTTATTACATAACTCCCGGTTTTAGACCGGATGCGGCTATCGATAAACTGACTATTCATGGATTGGTAATCAAAAAAAGCGACTCAACGTTAAGTATCGTAGAAGACGGCGATGCAATAAGAGAAAATATCGAAAATGCGATTATATCCGCACAATTTGATAGATATTATATTACGCTTTTGTATTCCAAAAAACCGTTTATCGTAATTATCGAACCGGATAAAGACGAAAACCCTATTGCATTTATTAAAGCCGATGGAAATAGAGAGTTTATCGGTTATATAGGACCGAAATTCGTAGATACATTAGCCTCTATCGACAAAGAATTGGTTGACGTTATTCAATACGGAGTCGGGACATTTTTTGCGAAAAATCTTTTTTTATTGCTTGATTGGTTTTACAACCTAGTCCATAACTGGGGAATTGCTATTATTCTTTTGGTGATTCTTGTTAGAATCGTTTTATTCCCGCTTACATACAAGGGAATGGTAAGTATGTATAAACTAAAAGAATTAGCGCCGAAAATGAAAGAAATACAACAAAGATACAAAAAAGACCCGCAAAAATTACAAATGCATATGATGAAACTTTATAAAGAACACGGCGCAAATCCTCTTGGCGGGTGTTTGCCTTTGATTTTACAAATCCCGGTATTTTACGGAATTTATAAGCTTCTTTTATATGCGATAGAATTAAAAGGCGCATCGTTTTTATGGATACATGATTTGAGCGTTATGGACCCATATTTTGTTTTACCGGTGCTAATG
>CAYSKX010000194.1:0-1943 GCA_964431845.1 uncultured Nautiliales bacterium
CCCCAAAAAATCTGACGATTTTTCGGGGACCCCGCTTTCTCAATTCTCCATTCTCAATTCTCCATTCTCCATTCTCAATTTTCCATTCATAGTATATGTCGGATAAGCTATCGTTATATCTTCTTCTTTATTGAACGCTTCTATAATTTCGGCGCTTATGTTACTTCTTAGATTTAAAGTGGCGTAATTGTTTAAATACCAGCAACTTATTCTTATACCGTTTTCTTCTATAAACGTATATATTCTCGGTTCTACGTTGGCGTTTTTTATGTGATATGAAGTTTTTAGTTTTTGCAATCTTCTTTTGGTGATATCGGTATAACCTTTTGCGTATTTGCTAACTATATCTTTTGCAAGATATACGGCCTTTTTGTAATTCGAATCAAAAGTTATTGTTATATCTATTCCGTCCCATACCGTTGACATACCGTGATGCGTATAATTAAATATAGGATTCGTAAAAATTACGTTATTTGGAATAAATACGATTCTTCCGGCGCGTCTGTTGTGTAAATATGTCGTAAGGGTTACGTCTTCATGTAATACTATTCTTGTTAATGTTATATCTATAATATCTCCTACTATTTTGATTTGCCCGTTTTGAAGATATATTTTTACTCTATCTCCTACTTTAAAGTTTCCGCTTGTCATTATAACAAACCATCCGAAAATATTCATAAACCAATCTTTCATAGCAATTGCAATACCTGCTGATGCAAAACCTAAGATGGTAATTAAATACGTAGCGTTATTGATATAAAAAAACGAAATAATAATCAGTATTATCGTTACGTTTATAAAGTTTAGAATTTTATTGATTAAATAAACGGACTCTTCTTTTGTGTATTTTTTCACTCCCATTTTGATAACGGTAAATATCAAGATACTAATCGCTATGGAAATGATTAATGTTATAAGTTTATTGATTTCTTTTTGTATCTCTTTTTTGACTTTTTGTTTGTATATTTTTGATTTTGCTTCAAGGGTTTTAAGTTTTGTTTGATAAATATTATTTATCATAATAAAATCTTGAATTGCTTGAGTTAGTTCGGTATTTTTTATTTTGAGTTTTTTGTTTATTTCTTTATAGGTTTGCAATAATTCTAATGTTTTTTGAAAATGCTTGTATGTTTTGATATTTTCTTTTAAAGAATTCGAAACTTCGTTTTCGTAATTAAGAGCGCTAAATATTTGAAAAGGATTATTAACTTCCGGAGGTTTTGGTAACTCTTTTATTTTGATTAGCGTTGTAAATATATTTCTGTTTTTGCTTAATAGCTCAAGCTCCGTTTTTAATCTTTCGAGTTTGTCTTTATATTTTCTCGGATTTTTTCTTGCAAGCTTTTCAAGTGTGTATATTTTATTTTGTATTTTTTTGTAATTTAAATACGACTGATAGTTTATATAAAATTCATCTTTTTTTAGCGTATCAAGTATATCGTTTTGTTTGATTTTAAGCGCAGTTAAATTAGTGTCGTTTGCAAACAAAAACGTAAAATATAAAAAAATTAATAAAACTCTCATTGGGCAAACTTTTTTAATACTTCTATGATGATATTTTTATCGATATTTTTAACTATTTTGAATTTGCCTATTTTTTCCGGAATAATAAACTTAATTTCGTTATTAAGCGTTTTTTTGTCGGCAAAAAAATGCTCGTAAAACTCTTGTATGTCCTTTATTAAAAACGTTGTAGGAAGATTGTGTTTTTGAAGCAATTTTTCAATTCTTTTTGCCTCTTTTTCGCTAAGATAACCGAGTTTAATCGAAAGAGCGTTTGCCATAATTATACCTATTGCTACGGCTTCTCCGTGAAGATAAGTTTTGTAATTCGTTAGGTTTTCAATTACATGTCCAAAAGTATGCCCATAATTTAGCACACTTCTTATGCCTTTTTCTTTTTCGTCCTGATTTACGACCGTTGCTTTTAATTCCACACAACA
>CAYSKX010000195.1:0-1931 GCA_964431845.1 uncultured Nautiliales bacterium
GAATTTGATAAACAAAAAAGAAATATCGTTAATTTTGAATGGGAATTAATAAAAACGTAGGAGCATAAAATATATGGACAAAATAAAAATTATAGGTGCAAGAGAAAACAACCTTAAAAATATAAATCTCGAAATACCGAAAAATAAACTTATAGTTTTTACTGGGCTTTCGGGTAGTGGCAAATCGACTCTCGCATTTGATACGTTATATGCAGAAGGGCAAAGAAGATACATCGAAAGCCTCTCAAGCTATGCAAGGCAATTTTTGCAAAAAACCGGTAAACCAGAAGTTGATAAAATAGAAGGTTTAACCCCGGCAATTGCGATAGATCAAAAAACAACCTCGAAAAACCCTCGCTCAACCGTAGGGACCGTTACGGAAATATATGATTATCTCAGACTCCTATATGCAAGAATAGGTATTCAACATTGTCATCTTTGCGGTAAACAAATTACGCAAATGACGCCTCAGGATATTATAAACGAAGTTTTGAAATTACCGCAAAACGCCAAAATTATCATTTATGCACCTATAATTAAAGAAAAAAAGGGAGAATTTCATGAACTCTTAGAAAAACTCCGAAAAGAAGGCATTATAAGAGCTTATATCGACGGAGTGCTTGTTAGGCTTGATGAAGAAATAGAGCTTAAAAAAACAAAAAAGCACACCATAAAAGCGGTAATTGATAGAGTAATTCTCAAAGATGAAAATAAAGCCCGTATTGCAGAAGCCGTCGAAAAAGCTCTTAATAAAAGTTTCGGAGAAGTGGAAATCGAAATACTAAACGCAAAAGACTTAGGACTTGAGAAAGATTTTATTCATTATAGCGAACATTTGGCATGTTTTGATTGTAAAATCAGCTTCGAAGAGCTTGAACCGGTAAGTTTTTCTTTCAACTCTCCAAAAGGCGCTTGTCCGAAATGCGACGGACTCGGCGTAACATATACGCTCGATATTGAAAAGGTAATAAAAGATAAACCTCTAAACAAAGGCGCAATTCCGCTTATTTGGGGATTTAACAAAAAATATTATCAAGAATTTTTCAAAGCTCTATGTAAAGAGCTTTCAATCGATATGAACAAAAGCTTTTTTGAGCTTGATAGTTTGCAAAAAAGAATTATTTTAAACGGAACGGCGTATGAAATAGAATTCGAATACGCCAAACACAAAATTTCAAAAAGATGGCCGGGACTTAGACAAATAGCGCTTGATTTATATAAAGACGAGGATATGAGTGAAATTATGAGTGAAAGCGTTTGTCCTTCTTGTAAAGGATTTAGGCTTAAACCCGAAAGCCTTGCCGTTAAGGTTGCAAATAAAACGATAAGCGAAATAATTTCGATGCCTATCAGCGAAGCGTTCGAATTTTTTAAAACGGATGAAAATTTTGCTTATTTAAACTCTCAAGAAAAAAAAGTAGCCGAGCCTATTTTAAAAGAAATTCGCGAAAGGCTCTTTTTCTTAGTGGATGTGGGACTCGGATACTTGACTCTTCATCGCGATGCAAGAACCATAAGCGGAGGAGAAAGTCAAAGAATTAGAATTGCAAGCCAAATCGGCAGCGGACTGACGGGAGTTATGTATGTCTTAGACGAGCCGAGTATCGGACTTCATGAAAGAGATACGCTAAAATTAATCAATACCCTCAAAAACCTAAGAGACAAAGGCAATACCGTTATAGTCGTAGAACATGACAGAGAAACGATATTAAATGCCGATTATATCGTAGATATAGGACCCAAAGCCGGAAAATACGGAGGCGAGGTTATATTTAGCGGAGATACTAAAAAACTTATAAAAAGCAATACCGAAACGGCAAAATACATCAAACGCGAAAAAGATATAAACTATCAAAAAAACAGAGCTCAAAAAGAATGGATTGAAATTAAAAATGTCAATATTCACAATATAAAAAACCTAGACGTTAAAA
>CAYSKX010000196.1:0-1903 GCA_964431845.1 uncultured Nautiliales bacterium
AGACAAGATATGATAGCAAGTAATATAGCAAATGCCGACACTCCTTATTATAGACCTAAAGATATTCGTTTTGAAGAAGCCTTAGAAGAAGAGGTGAATAAAAAGTTCAACGTCCCGACACCTCCGAAATTGGAACTTGCAAGAACAAGCAACGGACATTTACCGGGATTTGACGATAATCAAAACGCAAAACCGATAGTTTTTTATAGAGACGGACATTTGGCAAGAAACGATGCAAATAGTGTGGATATAGATGTAGAAACAACTGAAATGGCAAAAAACAATCTTGCATACAATGCAAGTATTCAAGCTTTAAGAAAAGATATCGATATTTTCAAAGCGGTTATTGATGCGAGTAAGAATATTTAAGGGTGAGGATTTAGGGTTTAGGATTTAGGTTTTAGGTTTGGAAATATAAATCAAAAAATATCTAAATCCTAAAACTTCAATCCTCAATCCTAAAACAATATTGCATATATTTTGCTTTAAGCTTTTAGCCTTAAGCTTATAATAAAAGGATTATAAATGGGTTTTTTTAACAGTTTCGATATTTCGGGATATGGACTTTCGGCACAAAGATTTAGAATTAATATTATTTCCGAAAATATAGCAAATGCAAATACTACAAGGACGGATGAAGGCGGACCTTATAGAAGAAAAGAAGTAATATTTAAAGCCGTTAAGTTTGAAGATGAATTAAACGACGAAATTAATAAAACTTCTAAATTTCATCATTACGAAAATCCGCTTGATGAAGAAGGGGAGGATTATAAAGTCGCAAAACCTCCTATCGAAACGGTAATAGTCGATAAAGTCGTTAGGGATGATAGCAAACCGATATTAAAATATGACCCTACCAACCCGGATGCGGACGCAAAAGGTTACGTTGCATATCCAAATATTAATCCTGTTGTAGAAATGGCCGATTTATTAGAAGCCACACGAGCGTATCAAGCAAACGTGGCGGCATTTCAAAGTGCAAAAACTATGGCTACAAACGCCATAAATATTTTACAAAGTTAAGGATAGGTAATGGCTTTTATTAACAAAATCGAAAATACGAATAATTTAGGAAATATTCTAAACAACAAAAACAAAGCCGACGAAAGCTTTGAAGATTTACTCAAAAAAGAAATAAACACAACCAACGAAATGATGCAAAACGCCGAAAAAGCCAAAGCGGATATAGCTACCGGAAAAGTAAAAGATTTAGCGCGCGCATCGATTACCATTCAAAAAGCCGAAATGCAAATGAAGATGGTATTAGAAGTTAGAAACAAAGCTATCAACGCCTACAAAGAGCTACTTAAAACTCAGATATAATGAAAAATACCAAAATACCTATAATATATATAATTTTTTTCTTTTTGGTAATAGCACTTTTTTTTGCTTTTTTATTTTTTAGCATTTCTAAACCTAAAAGTTATTTTAATCCTAATATCACCAAAATAGAAAGTTCCGTAAGAGGCAATATAAAAACAAAACGTTTTGTTCTTGCTAAAAGTGAAAAAATATATAGCGTTTATATAAATCCAGCTTTTATTTTAAGAGATAAAAAGAGAATGTTTATAGATTTATTTAGTATTTACACAGATGCGGATAAAAAAACTTTATATAAAAAATTAAAAAAACATAAAAAAAGAGTATTACTTGCAAAAGTCAATTTAAAAACAAAACAACAACTTGTATACTTAAGAAGAGTTCTTGATTATTATAGAGTGTTTAGCAGTATTAACGGAGTTAGACGCGGCTACGATATTCAAAGTGCGATTTTTGTCAAAAAAAACAAATATCAAGCGCTTTTTAAAAGAATCTATCCTTACGGAGATATTTTCGAGCCATTTCTCGGAAGATATTTAAAAGATAAAGCAAGAGGAGATAACGGTATAGAAGATTATTACGA
>CAYSKX010000197.1:0-1850 GCA_964431845.1 uncultured Nautiliales bacterium
CTAAATCTCGGAAGCGTATATTTCATAGCTTGCTCAGGTGCCATAATATAATATTCTACACCTTCAAGATCATGAGTAGGTAAATATTTTAAAACTTTTCTAATAAGTTCGGCGTCATGAGCTCTGTTGCTATCAAGCCAAAATACTATCGGCAAACCGCTATCTTTCGCTCTTTCTACCGCAAGTCTTACCCAGTCTTTAATTGCTATATCTTTTGCGCTGTATGCTCTAAATACGTCGCCTTTTCCTACTTCGAAAGTAAATATCGCGTTTCCTTCACTATTAAGCACTAAAAATCTACCGTCGCTCGGTGCGAAAAACGTTTTATCATGACTTCCGTATTCTTCCGCTTTTTTAGCCATAAGTCCTACGTTTTGAACGGTTCCGATTTTAGTCGGATCAAATTGTCCATGTTTTACGATATCGCTAACAATTTCTTTATACATTGTAGCGTAAGTTCTATCAGGCACCGAAATAACCAAATCTTCCACTTCACCGTCCGGTCCCCAGCCTTTAAGTCCGTTTTTGATTGTAGCCGGAATTGAAGCATCGACAATTACATCATTTGGTCTATGTAAATTCGTAATACCTTTATCGCTATCAACCATATATTGTCTTGGTTGAACTTTATATATTTCGTCAATTGTGTCTAAAATCGCTTGTTTTTTATCTTCAGGTAATTTATCAAGTTTAGAATACAAATCCGCTAAACCGTTTCTCGGATTAAATCCTATTTCCTCAAGTTCTTTACCGAATTTGTCGAAAAGATCTTTGTAATATACTCTAATTGCGTAATCAAAAAATGTAGGATCGCTTACTTTCATCATCGTTCCCTTAACATGTAAAGAGAAGAGGATGTTTTTTTCTTTCGCTTCTTTGATTGTTTTTTCAAAAAATCTGCTAAGTTCCGCGACACTTAACGTAGCAGCCGAAAATACTTCACCTTTTTCAACGGCAACTTCTTTTAACTCTTTTTTGTTTCCGTTATTGTCTTCAAACGCAATAATTACATTTTGATCCTTATCGGATGTAAAGCTTTGCTCGTTTTGATAAAAATCGTCTTTTTCCATATGCGCAACGTAAGATTTGCTGTCACTGCTTACGGCTTTCATGCTATGCGGATGCATTTTTGCGTAATTTTTAACAGGCTCTGCCAATCTTCTATCTGAGTTTCCTTCTCTTAAAACCGGATTAACGTTTGAGCCTACACATTTTAAATATTTGAGTTTGATTTTTTCTTCTTCGGCGTTTTTCGGCTCTTCAGGGAAATCCGGCAGTGGATATCCTTGAGATTGCAATTCTTTAATAGTTGCAACTAGTTGAGGAATTGAAGCCGAAATATTCGGTAGTTTGATTACATTCGCTTCAGGTTTTTTAACAAGTTCGCCAAGATAAGCAAGTTCGTCAAATTGTCTCAAATTCTCAGGCAACATATCACTAAACTCCGCTATAACTCTTCCCGCTAATGAAATATCTCTAAGCTCCCAATTAATACCAGCATCTTTTGTAAACGCTTCCATAATCGGAAGCAAGCTAAACGTCGCCAAATAAGGCGCTTCATCTATTTTCGTCCATACGATCGTAGGATTTGCCATACATTCTCCTTTATTTTTTATTTTAAATTTTATCAGTTTTTATACAAAAAGTAACAATAAAAAAACAAAAAACGATGAGTGTGTTACGAAGTGTAACTAAAAAAGAAGAAGTGAAAAACGTAATTCGAAATAGATTTTTGCTATTTTTTTAAAAAATCATTATAACACCATTACTAAAAAACTTTTCACAATTTTCACACTTTCACCACTTTCACATTTTCACCACTTTCACATTTTCACCACTTTCACATTTTC
>CAYSKX010000198.1:0-1801 GCA_964431845.1 uncultured Nautiliales bacterium
GTCAAAACATTTGCTTGAGCCGCTAATCTTCGTCAAATTAGATGCTATAAGTCCTCCGGTGCAACTTTCCGCAAACGTTATTTTTTTAGGAGGTAAATTTTTGACAATATGTTCAAATAAATCTCCAAATACTACATTCGGTAAGATATTCAAAATCTCTTTTTTAACTATATTTTCAAGTTGTTCGGTTTTAATTTCAACAAATCCTCCTTCGTTTTCTAAAATTATTCTATTTAATTTATGCGCATTAAAAATCGGCTCTAAAAACATTTTAACGCTTTCTTTATCAAACTTAAAAACATTAATACTTTCGTATTCAGGAGTTATAAGAAAAATTTCCGGAATTTCATCTTCTATCAGCAAAACGTTTATTGGATGATAAAAATTCAAATAAAAACTATTTTTTGAATATTTAGAATGCTCAGGAATTAAAAAATCATCTTTTACTACTAATTGTTGATTCGTTAAATTTGCCAATATTTTAGCAACAAGAGGATATGTTTTCGGGTTAGTAACAATTAATGTCTCTTGAGTAGGTTTAAAATCTATGTCAAATGAATCCATATATTTTATTACATTGCAATCTATAAGTTTAAAAATTTCTTCTTTTAATTTTTTTTTGAATTTCCATTCTTTTCCTACAAATAAAACTTCCATTTTATTCCCTTTATATGATATAATTAAGTATTATAAAAAGCGTAAATTTTTAATACCACAAAAACGCTTTTATTATTACACATTATTGTATCAAAAAAAAGGATAAAAAATGAGCAAAAAATTACCGGAATATAAATTACCAAAAAACGAAGTTTTCAAAAAAAACGGCAAAATGAAAGACAATTTTTACGAAAAAGAGCTTTTGAAGCTGCAAATAGAACTTGTAAAACTTCAAATTTGGGCCGTGGAAAAGAAAAAGAAAATTATGATAGTGTTCGAAGGAGTCGATACTGCAGGAAAAGGTGGAACAATTAAAAGAATTCTTGAACATTTAAATCCAAGAAGCGCAAGGAGCGTGGCACTTCCGAAGCCGAGCGACAGAGAAAAAACCGAATGGTATTTTCAAAGATACGTAAATCATTTTCCTGCCGGAGGAGAAATAGTTTTGTTTGATAGAAGTTGGTATAACCGCGCGGGAGTAGAAAGAGTTATGGGATTTTGCTCAAGGGAAGAATATTTAAAATTTATTCGTCAATGCCCGAGATTTGAAGAAATGATTGTTGATGACGGAATTAAATTTTTTAAATATTGGTTAGATATCTCAAAAGAAGAACAATATAGAAGACTTAAATCCCGTGAAACCGACCCTCTTAAAAAATGGAAACTATCAAGTCTTGATTGGAAAAGTTACGAACATTATGACGATTACGAAAAAGCGAAAGAAGATATTTTTGCTTCTACATCAACACCTTACGCACCTTGGGTTATCGTTGATGCAAACGATAAAAAAAGAGCGAGAATAAACGTAATAAGAGACATTCTTTCTAAATTTGATTATAACGATAAAGAGTATTTCTACCATCCAGATCCTAAAATAGTAGAAATAGTTTCTCACATTGAATAGTTTATAGGAATGGATAATTGAGAATTAATTATGAATTTTGAATTGAAAATGAAAATACCTAAATCCTAATTCAAATGGAACACCGGTTTTAACCGGTAAAAAAATGAGAATTGAGTATTTTATTTCTTTTACTTTTTTGCTTGTTAAACAATTATTTTTAGTTATAATTACTAAATTCTGAATTCTCAATTCTCAATTCTCAATTAAAGTATGGTATAATACCTTGCAAAAAAGGAAAAC
>CAYSKX010000199.1:0-1786 GCA_964431845.1 uncultured Nautiliales bacterium
AAAAGACGCTTCCGACTCGATGTCTTTATTTAACTTTTTACTTGCAAGTTTTACTATGGTGGAAAGTTCTTCGTGATTATAAAAATTCAACCTGAAACTCATACCAAACCTATCTCTAAGGGGATTAGAAAGCATTCCCGCTCTTGTGGTAGCGCCTATTAATGTAAATTTCGCCACATCAAGCTTAATAGTTTGCGCCGCCGGACCGCTTCCTATAACTATATCGAGTCTGAAATCCTCCATTGCCGAATATAAAACTTCTTCGATAGCGGCTTTTAAGCGGTGTATTTCATCTATAAAAAGTATATCCCCGTCTTGTAAATTCGTCAAAATTGCCGCTAAGTCTCCGGATTTTTCAAGCATTGGAGCGGAGATTGTTTTAAGAGCGCTTCCCATTTCGTTTGCGATTATGTTTGCAAGTGTTGTTTTACCAAGCCCCGGAGGTCCGAAAAACAAAATATGATCCAAACTTTCACTTCTTTTTCTTGCGGCTTTTATAAATACTTTTAGATTTTTTTTAATCTGCTCTTGACCGATATATTCGTCTAAATTTTTAGGTCTTAAAGACTTTTCATAAGCTTCGTCAAAACTTACTTTTTCAACTTCTACTATTCTCACTGTTTGCCTTTCAATTGTTAAACAATCCGTAATTTTTATTTAAATAAATTTCGATAACCGTCATTGTAAAAAATATCAAAAATTCTTTTTTTTTCTTATTTATTGCATATTTTATAAAAAATTCTTCAGAAGTTAAAAGTAAAATTTCTTTACTAATAAAGTTTTTATCATTTGAAATAATAAAATCGCAATTTTGTTTTCTCGCTAAAATATATTGCAAGGTATCTTCTAAATCAAAATAATTATTATCTTTTAACATTAATTTACAAGCTTCATTAATTTCTTCGTTTGAAAATTCTATGATTTTTAAAGTTTTAATTAAGTTTTGAATATTTAAGAGTGCCTGATTTTTGTTTTTTTTTGAATTTATATAATAAATTGTAGTAATAATATCACAACTTGTATATATTTCAAATTCATTCAACAAACAATATTTGTAAACTTTTACACTATATTTGTAATAAGGTCTAGTTTCGTCAAATTTATCCAAAATTACATTTGCATTAAAAAATACTTTCATTATATATCCATTTCAGATTTGATAGATTGAATAGATTTATTAGCTAACGAACCTGCCGGCATAGGAATAATTTTATTAAAAGATTCAAGTTTTTCTTGAATGTTTTTTTGTTTTTGCTTTTTTAAATATTTTTTAAATTCATCAACCGTTTTTCCTGAAATAAAAACACCTTTTAATTTATGAGTTTTTTTATCTTCTATTTCTATATAATCATATTTTTCTAAAATATTTGAATTATTTACTAAATCATTAATACTAATTTTTAATACTGACATTTTTTTCCTTTTAATTTTATTTTTTACATTCGAAAAAAGGAAATCCTAAAATTTAAAATTAATCAATAAATTTCCTCTTCACCCGGAAATTTTTCGTTATTTACATCATCTACGTATTTTTTAACCGCTTCCCTTACAAGCTCCGCCCCGTTTAGATAACGTCTGACGAATTTTGGCTTAAACTCTTCAAAAAATCCGAGCATATCGCTCCATACGAGCACTTGTCCGGTGGTATATCTTCCGGCTCCTATTCCTATGGTCGGAATATTTACGTTTTCGGTAATCTCTTTTGCCACATCTTCTTTTACACCTTCTATTACAAGCATAACGGCACCGGCTTCTTCTACGGCTTTTGCGTCTTCAAGAAGTTTAG
>CAYSKX010000200.1:0-1785 GCA_964431845.1 uncultured Nautiliales bacterium
TTTTCACCATTTGTAAGTTTTGGTGAAAGTGTGAAAATTGTAAGAAGTTTTTTTTTGGTAATGGTATTACATTGTTTTATACCGGCTAAAGCCGGGTTCCATTTTTCATTTTCAATTCTCAATTCTCCATTCTCAATTTTTCACTTTTCACTTATTCCTCTCCTTTATCCTCCCACCTTTTCCCTTCAACCTTAATTCTTTACTTTTCACTCTTCATTTCATAATAGTGTTTCTTATACTCATACCTCAATATATCTTTCCCGCTTTCGCATTCGCTAATCGATATATATTCTCCGCTATTATAAAATATTGAATACTGATCAAATTTTCTTGCCATATTTAATGCTTCTTTTTTTTCTATATCGTATATTATAAAAGATTTTTCACTATAATCAAAAAGCGCTCCTATACTTAAATACGATTCGTATCCTAAGAATTTTATCACACTTTCAAGTTCGGTGTTTCTTAAAAAATTCAAAAAATCGTTATAAATTAATCCTCCCGGGTTATATGCCGTAATTATTGCGAATTTTCTTTTCAAAACATCCCCGTTTTGCGGCAAAAATTGAAAAGATATCCAATTTCTATAATCTTTATTGTGAATCATAAATTTAGTATATTTCAAATAATCTTTATATTTTTTCTTAAAATCAAGCACTACTTCTTTATCTACTAAAAGCGCATCTTCAGCTTCGTCATAAATGCATTTTCCTATATAATCACCTATTCCTATTACGTTAAATCTCACTTTTATCCTTTTTTTTGTTATAATTTAATCAAAAAAGGTCTATAAATGAAAAAACTCCTCTTTTTATTGGTATTTATTTTTAGTGGTTGTTCTCTCAAAACAGCTTTTACATATGACCCTTTATACGAAAAAGCATTAATTCTCACACAAAGAGGTCAAATAATAAATTCACTCGAAAACAAAGCTCTAATCGATGCGGTTTATCTTAACGAATTATATAATAACAAATTTAAAAACGTAACGTTTTTAATAGGTGTTTATAACGACTTTAACAACGAATTGACAAACAAAGAATTCACTCTAACGCTAAATAATCAAAAACCGACAAAAATCTCAAAAAAAATTCCTTCATTTATTCTTTATAAAAATTTTCCTTTTCATAACGAATGGATGAGTTATTATATCGTAGAATTCAATAAAACAAAAAAACCTTACATATTGAAATACAAAAGTTCGAATTGGGGAGAGGTTAAGTTTGAATTTTAAAGTTTTTTCGGCTTATTATCGCAAATATTAAAAAAACACTCGGGATTATGCTAACTCCCGATAAAAAACTCAAATAATCAAAAATATTATTTTTATTAAGCCATATAAATCCACCGATTAACAAAACATAACCGCTTATTCTGATAATATTGAATCCGCCTTTAAAAGACGTCAACAAAGCTTCATGCCATTTAAGTTTTTTTTGCTCGTATCGTCGCAATTCTTCTTTGTTTATCTCCTCTTCTTCGTCCATATTATATGGGTCTTCGTATTTTTTTAAAATATCCTCTCCTACGTTTGAGTTTTTAATTTGCATTTTAACAGTATTCGAATATCCGATAAAACTACCGAAAACTATTAAACAAACACTAAAAAAAGCAACTTGCGTATTGTATAACCAAATCATATTATCCCTCAAATAACAAAAAGCGACAACAACCATATCCGCTGCCGTTAAAATACCAATAATTTTCAAAAACACACACTCTCCTTTATAATAATACCAAAAAACAAAACAAATCTGACATTTTCACCACTTTCACCACTTTCAC
>CAYSKX010000201.1:0-1760 GCA_964431845.1 uncultured Nautiliales bacterium
TACCCGTAACGCTGTTTGCTCCAAGCAAGGTGTTTTTACCGATAGTAATAGGATTTCCGTTCGTTCCGCTAAGCACTCCGAGAATCGAAGCACCGCCCCCTATGTCGGCTCCTTCTTTAACGACGGCGCTTGAGCTTATTCTACCCTCAACCATTACCGCACCTTCTGTTCCAGCGTTAAAATTAATATAACTCGCACCCGGCATTACGGTAGTTCCGGCGGCTAAGCGCGCTCCCATTCTAACTTTGCTCGTATCAAGAATTCTCGTATTGTCATCCGGAATAATATGAGATAAAAATCTCGGGAATTTATCAACGTATTCAATTTCCGGATAAGCGTCTTTTAGTTTAAGTTCAATTTCATTTGCTCTTAAATAATCAAGCTCAATAGGAACGTTACCAACCCATGCACAATTAGTAAGAATACCAAAAGCCCCGTTTAAATTCAAGCTTCTAAGAGGCACTTTTCCCATCGAAAGAGCATAAAGCTTCAAATAAACCGCTTCAACGCTTTTTGGCGCTTCATCTTCGAACAAAAAGCATATTTTATAATTATCCATAACCTCATCATCAAAAATTTCTTTTAATGTTTTTAATACTTGAATGTTTTTATGCTTTTCTCCTTCGGCTTCATCGATTAACTCATCCGAGAAATATTCAAGCGCACTATGGATAAATTCTTTCGTTACGGGTGCTACGAATTCACTTGAACTAAAATCAATTGCCGTTTCGTTATCAAGCAAACTTCTTATAAATACTGCCGCCGTGCCAAAATTTTCGTTCCAATTGATTACGGGATAGGTTGCCTGAAGAATTTTGTCATGATTTAACTGTCCTAAATCAACTCTCGCAATACCGAATGCTAAAGGTTTTTTGTATCCGCTAATATTTTCTACAAGATTTTCAAACATAAATTATCCTTTTTTTATTTGAATTATATCAAAATTAGGTTTTAGGGTTGAGTTTTAGGATTGAGGATTTAGATGTTTCATCCCTCTTCACCCTCCCCTCCCCTCAACCTTAATCCCTAATCCAAAATCCAAAATTCATAATTCAAAATTAATTTTCCATTTTCACCACTTTCACATTTTCACCATTTTCACATTTTCACCATTTTCACATTTTCACCATTCTCAATTAACCCTAAATTTCCGCCTTCGGAGGAGAATAAAAATATCCTTGAAAACAATCTACTCCAATAGTTTTTAAATATTCGAAAATTTCATCATTTTCCACATATTCGGCAACAACTCCCATATTCGCTTTTTTAGCGAAATCGATAATCGTTTGAACTATTATTTGAGAATTTTTATCTTCTATGATATTTTTTATCAAACTACCGTCTATTTTTATTCCGTCGGCTCCGAGAGATAGTAAATAATCGAAATTCGCATATCCGCTACCAAAATCATCTATTAAAAGTTTGCAACCTATATTTTTCAATTCTTTTAAAAATTCTTTTGCTTTGTCGGAAGAGTTTATATTCTCGTTTTCGATAATTTCAAAACCAATCAATTCTTTTTTCTTTACATTTGTAAGATGTTCAAGTATATATTTTCGCATATTTTCATTTTCCATATCTTGCGTAGTAAGATTTATAGATACATTTATTTCTTTTTCATTTGCTATTTTTAATACTTTTTTTATCATAATTTTTGAGACATCAAAATATAATCTTGATTTTTTAGCAATATTCAAAAAGAAAAACGGTGAAACGATTTGATCATTTTCATCAATAAGTCTTACTAATGCTTCATATTT
>CAYSKX010000202.1:0-1661 GCA_964431845.1 uncultured Nautiliales bacterium
ATTTAAAAGGGGCGATAAGCTGCATTCTTTTTAGCACATGCAAAAGAACAAAACTATCCTTACCTCCGCTAAAAGCGACCATTACGCGATCACCTTCGCGGATTAATTCAAATTCACCGTTTGCGCGTCCTGCGAATTTCGTTACTTTCTTAGAAAAATAGATATCTTTTATAGGATTCATTTTGCCAATTTGCCGTTTATGTATAGTTGATTGTTTTTTCTTTGTATATCCAAATAAACTACGCCATTTTTTACTTTTGCGTATTTGTAAGGGTCATTGAAAAAGCCAATATTTTTCACAACAAAATCAAACACTTCTTTTGTAGTGGTAAGTTTGAGGTTTGCGTTTTGGATGTTTAAATTGTTCGATTTTGCGGTTTTTAGATAAAAATGCAATTTATAATATCCTTTTTTGTCGGATATTATGACGGTTTTAGTTTTAGAATCTATATCTATTTCGACCCCTTTGCTTAAAAGCGAGTTTAAAAATATCTGTTTATAAAAGCCGCTTGAAAGCAAAAACGCTACAAAATCTGCTTTGTTTATATGTTTGGCGTTAAATTTGAGGTTAAAATTATACATTTTTAGTTTATTTTCGAGTATAAAATCATCAAAAACAAACGTAGTGTTTATATCGGCATATTCGCTTCCGCTGCTTTGTATTAGAATTTTGAAGTTTTTAAGTTCTATTTTATCTTCGTCTTGAAGTTTAAAATCCAATCTTAAAGCGCTTTTTACAATTCCTCTTTTATCCGAAAAATTATTTGTAAGGTTTGTTATTTTTATAAATCTTTTCGTATCGTTTGTATCGTTTAATAATATTTCTTTTATACATAATTTATAATATAATTGATTTTTGTATTTTACAAAACCACTAATACCGCTTACTCTAAATTCCATATCTTCTGCTTTGGTGTTTATATCTTTGAATTTGAAATTGTATTTTTTAAAGTCCGGAGTTACGATAGTGAGTTTGATATTTTTCTTTATAAAATCTTTAACGGCGTTTATCGCTTCGTTATTAATCGAAATGTCGATATCTTCTATTTCAGATATTATAATTACGTTTGTGACCGGGAGATTTTTGAATTTCGTTTCGACTTTTAATTTGATGTTTTTAACCGCTTTGCTATTATCAAACAATTTTGAAGGAATGGTTACACTTAAAATTTTATCCGTTTGAAGATATGTGCTTTTATCTTCGGTAACGTTAATTTCAACGCCTTTTTTTCTTAAATTATCAAGCATTTGATTGTATTTCGCATTCATAAGCTTTCCGAATATAAACGGAGTAATAGCTATCATTACCAAAAATGTTAAAAACATAACTGCTAATTTGTTGTTCATGTTAATCCTTTAATTTTTATTAAAGCTAAGAGCAAAGAGCTTAGGGCAATATATATGCAATATTGTCTTTTATTAATTCTCCATTCTCCCTCTGCACCCCAAAAAATCTGACGACTTTTCGGGGACCCCGCCTCTGCACCCCAAAAAGTCTTACGACTTTTCGGGGACCCCGCTTTCTCAATTCTTAATTCTCAATTCTCCATTCTCAATTCTCCATTCTCAATTATTTATAACTCCTCCATACCTTTCAAATAAATTTTGCTATTTGGAGTAATTATTCCCGTTTGAGGATCAAAAAACAGTATCTCTTTTTC
>CAYSKX010000203.1:0-1650 GCA_964431845.1 uncultured Nautiliales bacterium
TGCCGCTGCGGCGAATACGACGTATGCAATGCCTGAGATTATAAAAGCTTTTAACAAACAATATCCCGATATAAAAATTAAACTTATCCTATCAAGTAGCGGAAAATTAACCGCTCAAATCGTAAAAGGCGCTCCTTATGATATTTTTATGTCAGCAAATATGAAATATCCCGATTTTTTATATAAAGTCGGTTTTGCAAAAACAAAACCTACGGTATATGCCAAAGGTGCGCTTGCTCTTTTTAGTGTAAAAAAAATCGATTTAAATAATTTCGAAAAAGCTTTATTTAATGCCAAAATAATAGCCATAGCAAATTCTAAAACGGCGCCTTATGGTAAGGCGGCAATAGAAGCTATGAAAAAAGCGGGGATTTATAATAAAGTTTTAAGCAAATTGATTTTTGCGGAAACCGTAACCTCCGTAATTCCATACACCATAAACGAAGCCGATATCGGAATTGTAGCCAAAAGCTCTTTGTGTTCTCCGAAAATGAGCAAATATAAAAATTTTGCGGCAGTGCCGAGTAATTTATATAATCCGATAAAACAAGGAATAGCTCTTTTAAGCGATAATAAAGACGCTAAAACATTTTATCGTTTCATTCTTTCGAATAAAGCAAAAGAGATATTTAAAAAATACGGATACATATATTGAATTGATAATTGAGAATGGAGAATGGAGAATTAATAAAAGACAATATTGTATATATTTTGCTCTGAGCTCTTATCCCTTAGCTTTAAGCTTTTATAAATTGAGCGGGGTGCAAAGGAAGAATTGAGAATTATAATTCACAATCCATAATTAACAAAAAGGAATATATTGAATAAATTAATAGCCGAAGTTAAGGAAATATATTCTCTTGAAAGATTGAATTTAATAAAATTTTCTCTTAATTTTCAAATAATTAACGTTTTGATACTTGAGATGAATTTAGATTTAAAAGCGGGTAAAAAAGCCGAGCTTATAATAAAGCCCACCGCAATTTCGATATTAAATGAAAAGTGTGAATTCGAAAATGTTTTAAAAGGTGAAATTAAAGAAATTAAAAACGGTGAAATACTATCAAAAATAGTAGTTATAGTAGAAGGTTTTGAGCTTGAAGCCGTTATGGTAAAAGAAAAAGTCAATTTTAAAAAAGATGTTTTTGTAGTTTTTAAATCAAACGATGTAATTATCTCGAAGGTTTTGGATGATTGATTTTATGCCATTTTTGCTTTCTTTTAAACTTGCGTTTTTTGTTACGCTGATTTTGCTTATAATAGGAATCCCTTTTGCATGGTATTTAAGCACTACAAAAAGTAAAATCAAACCCGTCTTAGAAGCCATAAGCGCACTTCCTATCGTTCTTCCTCCGTCGGTTTTGGGATTTTATTTACTTGTTTTTTTATCGCAAAGCTCGGCGGTGGGGAGGTTTTTTTACGAATATTTTAATATTAGATTGGTTTTTACATTTGAAGGGTTGGTTGTCGCAAGTTGTATATACTCTTTTCCGTTTATGATACAACCTTTGCAAAACGGATTCGAGCATATTCCCAAAAATATAATAGAAGCTTCCTATTTAAGCGGCAAAGGGAAACTAACAACGTTATTTAAAGTAATTTTACCTAATATGAAAAGCTCGCTTGTAAGTGCCGTTATTATTACTTTCG
>CAYSKX010000204.1:0-1636 GCA_964431845.1 uncultured Nautiliales bacterium
ATTTGTAAGTTTTGGTGAAAGTGGTGAAAGTGTGAAAATTGTAAGAAGTTTTTTTTGGTAATGGTATTATACTGTATTTATCTACTCTTTTTTAGGAGGAACCTTAGGTATTGTTTATTGTTTCTTGTGGTTGGTTTTTTGATGAAGATTTATTGTTTCTTGTGGTTGGTTTTTTGATGAAGATTTTTCGAAGTTGGGAGATTCTTTTATATCTTAATACCGTATAAACTATTTAGACTCTTTTGTTGATATTAAATTTGCAAGTAGTTCTTTTAAAAACGCAATTATAAATACTCAAGCCACATAGGTAAAAATTTTTGAGCTTTTTTTATCGTAGTAACAGCACCATGTCCAGGCAAAACTTTTTTATCGTAAGAAATTTGTAAAAATTTTTTAATAGAGTTTTTCATATCGTTCGGATTTGAATAAGGCAAATCGACTCTTCCTATGCTACCGTCAAATATAAAATCCCCGCTAAACATATTGTTTTCTATTTCGATAGCAATACTTCCCGGAGTGTGTCCCGGAAAATGTTTTATATCAATTTCATAATTATCGATTTTATAAAATCCTTCATCAAGTAAAAAATCAGCTTTTACTTTCGGGGGATTATAACCGAATTGATCGTTATTAAGCATAAAAGCGTCGTTTTTATGAATATAAATAGGAATATCGAAATACTCTTTAATTTTTTTATTATCCCATATATGATCAAAATGTCCGTGCGTATTTATAATAGCAATAGGCTCTTTTGCATATTCTCGGACAAATTCGAAAGCTCCAACTCCCGGGTCTATTATTATTTTTTTATCAATGATATAACAATTCGTATAAAAATCTCCGCACGCCTTAACCAATATTTCAGTATTCACAATATCATCCTCCGAGATATTTTTTCTTAATTTCATCACTTTGAAGTAGATCTTTTGCTTCATCTTCCATTACAAGTAAACCGTTTTCCATAACATAAGCGCGATTTGCTATTTTCAAAGCGGCAGCAGCATTTTGTTCTACAAGAAGAATAGTTGCGTCGTTTTGCTTATTTAATTCGGTTAAAATACCGAAAAGATCTTTAACTATAATCGGTGCAAGTCCAAGAGAGGGTTCGTCTAAAACAAGCATTTTAGGCTCACTCATTAATGCCCTTGCGATTGCAAGCATTTGCTGCTCTCCCCCGCTTAGACTTCCTCCGTAGTTGTTTCTTTTTTGTTTAAGTCTAGGAAATAAACGAAACATCTCTTCTTTTAAATTTTCGTAATTTTCTTCGTTTGTGTATGCGCCTATTTTTAGATTTTCTTCAACGGTTAAATTGATAAAAATTCTTCTTCCTTCCGGCACTAAGCTCATCCCGTGTTTAATAATTTTATCGGTTGTTAGCTTGGAGATATCTCCTTCTACAAATCGAACGTTCCCTTCTTTTTTGATTAGATTAAATATTGCGCTTAGCGTTGAAGTTTTTCCCGCTCCGTTCGCTCCTATAATCGTTACTATTTCACCCGCTTTGACTTCAAAATCAATCCCTCGAACCGCTTCAATAACTCCGTATTTAACTTTTAGATTCTTAACTTTCAACATCGATATCTCCTAAATAGGCTTTTATTACCGTTTCATCTTGCATCATATAGATCGCAAGAGC
>CAYSKX010000205.1:0-1605 GCA_964431845.1 uncultured Nautiliales bacterium
AGAATGGAGAATGGAGAATGGAGAATTGAGAATGGAGAATGGAGAATGGAGAATTAAAAAATGGAACACCGGTTTTAACCGGTATAAATTAAGGATGAAGGTTGAAGGGAAAAAAAGGTGAAAAGTGGAGAATTAATTTTGGATTATGGATTAAAATATCTAAATCCTAAAACCTCAACCCTAAATCCTCATTAAGGAAATAACGATATGGAATTGGTGGTTGAGAATTTGAGATTTTGCTATAAAAGCAATAAAATATTAGACGATATAAGTTTTGTGCTGAAAAGAGGGGATGTGGTCGCTATTCTCGGAGTAAACGGAGCCGGAAAATCCACACTTCTTAAAACAATTTCAAAGACGATAAAGCCTAAAAAAGGCACGATTTATCTCGGCAAAGAAGATTTGCATAAGTTGAATTTCGAAGAACTTGGCAAAAAAATAGGTTATGTCAATCAAAAAAGCGAAGGAGGGTATTTAAGCGTATTTGATACTCTGCTTCTCGGTAGAAAAATATATTTTAGAAATTCTCCGAAAAAAGAGGATTTGAAAAAGGTCGAAGATATTTTGGAAATCCTTGATTTGAAAAAAAAGGCTTTTACCCCTACAAACGAACTAAGCGGCGGGGAGCTTCAAAAAGTCGTAATAGCAAGAGCGCTTATTCAAGAAAGCGAAGTTTTGCTATTAGACGAGCCTACCAATAATCTCGATATAAAAAATCAAGTTGAAATTTTGAAACTTATAAAATCTTACAGCAGAGAAAAAGGCATTTTGAGTATTCTTGTTATGCATGATATAAATTTGGCGTTAAGATTTTGCGATAAATTTATTTTTATGAAAAACGGTAAAATAGAAGCCGAGGGCAATAAAAGCATAATAACCCCGAGCCTTATCAAAGATATATACCAAATAGAAGTTGATATATGTAAATATAAACAAACGGATGTTGTTGTTTTTCGTTAAGATTTTTATTGATTGCGACACCAAAGTGAAAGAAGAGTTTTTATGAGCGGATTTTGTATTTCAATTTCGTATAAGGACAATTTTTGCCTTTGCTTGCGAAATTATTAATATCAACTTCAAATTCTCCCTTTTCTAAAACGATATTTTTTTGAATTTCAATTCCGAAAAGTTTTGCAGGATTGGTTGAAATTAGTTTTGTTACTGTTTCTATCGGCAACTCAAGAGAATAAGCAAGCTGTGTGAATATATCTAGTTTGCTTATACCGAATTCCGCTTCTTCTAATGGGACGTCTTTATGAGATGTAGCTATGTGATTGGATGAAATGAAGTCGATTATTCCTTCTTTACATGCATTTAATAGTGCCGTTTTGTCTTCATAGCTTCTTAGCGGAGGGAACGTTTTATATAAAGTATTGAAACCTTTTAAATCTTCATCGCAAAAATATAGATTATCGATACATACATCTATGTAAATATTCGAAGGTTTGTTTTTTAAAATTTCGATTGATTCTTTGGAAGTAATAGATTGAAAAATCACTTTTGCGTCAAAATGACGGGAGAGTTCGTATATCTTAGCCGTTTCGGCACTTTCCGCATAAGAAGGAATACCGCTAACACCGAGAGAATATGCCGTTTGTGCGTCAT
>CAYSKX010000206.1:0-1605 GCA_964431845.1 uncultured Nautiliales bacterium
AAAGGTGTAAAAACATACGAAATAGACGCTCATAAAGAATTATTTACCAAAGAATCACCTCCACCGAAACTTCAAAATTACGTGCCGGTGTTTTAATTTATACCATTTTTTCTTTACATTTCGACATTATTTTATTTTTATGTAAATCGGACATTTTATGAAAAAGAATACATTCTATTATTTTTAAATACTTATAAATTACCGTTTTTTCATCAAAAAGTTTTGCTATTTCTCTACTATTCTTTCCCATTTCTTTTCTTTTTTCTTCGCTTAAATTTAACATAGATTCCATTTTATCGGCAAGATCTTTATAATTTTTACTTTCGCAAATATAGCCGTTAATATTGTGTTTTACCAATTCTTTACATCCCGGGACATTCGTAACTATTACCGGTTTTGCCATAGCTAACGCTTCGAGAGTAACTTTACTTATACCTTCTCTATAACTTGGCATTACAATACAATCCGCTTTTGCTATTTCAGGTCTTACATCTTTAAACGTGCCAAGATATTTAATAATATTTTTCTCTTGCCATTCATATATTTTAGAAGAAGGAATTGCCTTAGGATTTTCACTGTTCATTTCTCCTATAAGAAGAAATTCCGTATTAGGATATTTTTGCTTTATAACTTCGGCGGCTTTTACATATTCTCCGATACCTTTATCCCATATCAAACGAGCGATTAATAAAAATCTAAAAATATTATCTTTTTTCTCATATGAAACGGGCTTGAAAAATTCAAGATCAACCCCGCTACCCGGAATTGATTGCGAAGCTTGTTTAGTTACTAATTTTAATCTTAAAAACAATCTTCTATCAACGCAATTATGAAAAAATACAAAAGTGTTTCTAAGTGTTATTTTGTATAAAAAAATAACTATTTTAGTAACAAAATTATCCGCTATAAAAGCGCTACCAAGTCCCGTTACATTATTAATAGCCGGTATATTTAACAAACCGCAAACCAAACTACCGT
The DNA here is from genome assembly GCA_964431845.1 of uncultured Nautiliales bacterium. Taxonomy (GTDB): domain Bacteria; phylum Campylobacterota; class Campylobacteria; order Campylobacterales; family Nautiliaceae; genus Nautilia. Next base: position 979 of record CAYSKX010000206.1, read on the forward strand.
AAATATTAGGTTTTATCGTAAAATGTATTGACAAATCCGGTTTTATTTTTTTATACAATTTATAATATTGAAAAATCGTTTTTATATCGTGAAAAGGATTCACGCCTTTTTTATCAATATAAATATTGTAACATTCGCATCCTAATTGCTTTAATTTTTCTATATATTCGTCAAAAGGAGCTATTATTACGACTTTGTAATGTTTTATAAGAGTTTTTATTAGGTTGTATCTGAAATTATAAAGATTCCAACCGGTGTTTGCAGTTATTACTATCGTTTGCACATTAATCCTTTAAATATAATTCTTCATGTAAATTTATCATTTTTTTTAAAGAATAATTTTCGCGCACTTTTTCAAATGCTTTTTTAGCTTTAATTTTTGCTTTTTCATAATCGTTTAAAACTTCTTTCATTGTATCTACAAATTCGTTTTCTTCACACAAATAGGCGTTTTGATCGTTCAAAATATCTTTGATACTACCTACGGGAGTCGCTATAATAGGTAATTCACTTGCCATCGCTTCCAATATCGCAACGGGAAGCCCTTCCCACAAAGAAGGCATAACAAAACAGTGAGATTGATTTAACAAAGTAGGTATGTTGTTTCTTAAACCGAGCAATTTAACA
>CAYSKX010000207.1:0-1555 GCA_964431845.1 uncultured Nautiliales bacterium
AGTTTTGGTGAAAGTGTGAAAATTGTAAGAAGTTTTTTTGGTAATGGTATAATAATTATAAGTTTATTGTTATTAACCGGTTGTTCGTTCAAAGAAAACACAATACCTACATATACATATAGCGACTCCAATCCTCAAACGTTTGAAACTTCTTCTCAATATGAAAATATAAACGATTATAGCCCATCTAATAACTATTCGGCAATTCAACAGAAAGGAACACAAAAAGCATATAGTGTTAACGGAAACGTTTATCGACCTAAAATAGTAGTGCCCTTAGGATGGAGTGAAAAAGGCATTGCAAGTTGGTATGGCCCTAATTTTCATGGAAAAAAAACAAGTAACGGAGAAATTTATAATATGTATGCTTATACGGCAGCGCATAAAACGTTGCCTATGAATACAATTGTAAAAGTAGTCAATTTAAATAACGGCAAAAGCACAATAGTAAGAATTAACGACAGAGGCCCTTTCGTAAAAGGTAGAATTATAGATTTAAGCTATGTCGCAGGAAAACAAATAGGGCTTGATAAAAGCGGAACGGCTCCAGTGATATTAACGGTTATAGGATTTAAAGGTAATAATTACGTAACCGGATATATGATTCAAATAGGTGCGTTTATAAAACAAAGAGGAGCATATATAACTTCTGAACAATATCGAAAAAAAGGTTATAATACCAAAGTTTTAAAAAAAGGAGATTATTACAAAGTGTTTATAATCGGATTTAATTCTTATAAAGAAGCTAAGAAATATAAACTCGAGCACAATATCAACGGTTTTGTGGTAGGAAATTAAAATGACTAATATCAACAGAATTACAAAAGAAACTAAAATCGAACTAAAATTAAACGTCAGAGGAAACGGAAAAGCTAATATTTCTACGGGAGTGGGTTTTTTTGATCATATGCTTGAAACGTTAGTAAAACATAGCGGAATAGATTTGGAAGTGTTTTGCGAGGGTGATATTTATGTAGATTATCATCATACGGTTGAAGATGTCGGAATTGCCTTAGGAGAAGCTATGCACAAAGAAGTGTATCCTGTTAAAAATATTCAAAGATTTGCAAATGCCGTTGCGATACTTGATGAAGCAGCGGTTGAAGTTGATTTAGATATCGGAGGAAGAGCTTATCTCGTCTATGAAATACCTATAACCGGCGCAATTAAAGATTTCGATACGGAACTTGTGGAAGAATTTTTCAAGTCCCTCGTATTCAATTTTAAAATAGCGGCACATATTATTTATAAAAGAGGAACAAATAAACATCATATAGTTGAAAGCGCTTTTAAATCTTTTGCGGTAGCGTTAAGAAAAGCACTTGAATTTAGAGATAGCGGTATCCCTTCTACTAAGGGAGTTTTATAAAAATGTAAAATGGAGAATGGAGAATTGAGAATTGAGAATTGAGAATGGAGAATGGAGAATGGAGAATTGAGAAAGCGGGGTCCCCGAAAAATCGTCAGATTTTTTGGGGTGCAAAGGGAGAATGGAAAATTGAGAATTGAGAATGGAGAATTGAGAAAGCGGGGTCCCCGAAAAATCGTCAGATTT
>CAYSKX010000208.1:0-1554 GCA_964431845.1 uncultured Nautiliales bacterium
TAATATGTTTCTTATTTCTTTACGAATTTCACCTACAGCGATATCGTCTAATGTTTGAAAAACAGTTTTTTCGTTGTTGAGCAAATCTACTTGATTTTGAGCAAAATATCCAATTTTTACATTGTGTCCAATTTTTAGATTTCCATTAAAATCGGTATCTCCGACTATTATTTTAGCAAGAGTAGTTTTCCCTTCGCCATTTTTTCCTACAAAAGCTATTTTTTCACCACGTTCTACAATAAGTTTTATATTTTGTAAAACAAGTTTATTGTCGTAAGACTTACTTAACTCATTTGTTTCTACCACAATAGTGCCTGAACGTGGAGCCGGTGGAAATTTAAAACGAATTTTAGAATTATCTTCATCATCAATTTCTATACGCTCAATCTTTTCTAATTGTTTTATTTTAGACTGAACTTGAACGGCTTTTGTAGCTTTATAACGAAATTTCTCTATAAACTCTTCCGTTTTTTCAAGCATCTTTTTCTGATTCTCGTAAGCATTTATTTGTTGTTGCCTACGTTCTTTTCGTAGTTCAAGGTATTTTGAATAATTAGCTTTATAATCATAAATCTTTCCTAAAGATATTTCAATAGTCCGAGTTGTTATATTGTCTAGAAATGTTTTATCGTGCGATATTAGTACTACCGCACCATAATAATCTTTCAAGAATTGCTCAAGCCAATCTATTGCTTCAATATCTAAATGATTAGTTGGTTCGTCGAGTAGTAATAATTGAGGTTTTTGTAAAAGAATTTTTGCCAATTCAATTCTCATTCGCCACCCTCCGCTTAACGATGAAGTGGGTTTGTCAAAATCTTCTTGGCTAAAGCCCATACCTTTTAATGTTTTTTCGGCTTCGGCTCTTATATTGTTGCCGTTTAGTATTGCAAAACGTTCTGATGATTCTGCTAATTTATCTAAAAGTTTGTGATATTCAGGCGAATCGTAATCGCTACGTTCTGCAATTTGTTTGTTTAAAAAATCTATTTCTTCGTTTAGTTTATTTATTTCTTCAAATGCAGTAAGAGTTTCGTCTATAATCGACATTGTATCAGATATTTTCATTGTTTGAGGTAAATATCCGATAGTAAGGTCGGCGGGTTTTGATATTTTTCCTGAATCGGGTTGAATATGTCCCAATATTAATTTTAATAATGTAGATTTACCGGCACCATTTTTTCCTGTTAATCCAAGTCGTTCGCGTTTATTGATTAAAAAAGAAATGTTTTTAAATAAATCTACACCACTAAAACTAATGCTTACAGAATCAATTGCTAACATTTGATGTCTTTTATTGTGGTAATTCTTGATTCTCTAATTCATCAAGAAGCATATTTAAAAAATTCTTTAATGGTTTTACTGCCATCATTTTAAGCATCATATTAAGGTCGGCATCAAAAATAAGATGAACTTCCGATTTGTTTGCATCTATATTTTTTATATTAACATAAAATTCAAATTTAAAAGGAACTTTTCCTTCGTCTATTATTTTTATGTAAGAATATGGGTCCTTTTCCACAATTCGCATACCTAACGATGCTAAACCGGATA
>CAYSKX010000209.1:0-1529 GCA_964431845.1 uncultured Nautiliales bacterium
TCTAAGACCCTCTCCATCAATAACCCCTATTTTTTCAACATCAGCAGCAACCAAAGTCGGAGCTAATCCTTCAGGGTCTAATATTTTTGAAAATTCAAAGCTTAATTTACCAGTTACAATGTTATATCCTTTTGGTTTATCTATAGCGTATTCTCTTCGTGTTACAATGTTTCCATTTATCTCTTTTTTTATTTTAGCTTTTGGATGTTCAAATCTCAAATAACCTTTATTTGTTAAATCTTCTAACAACTCTTCAAGATGCACATCATCAAAAAAAGTTCTAATCTGCTCTATTGTTAATGGCATTCCATCCATCCAATCAATTCCAATCTCTTCTGCCCATTTTTTTAATCTTCTTTTTTTAAAAAGAAGCCTTAAAAGCTCTTTTTGTTTATCTGTGACTTCTCCCTTAAGACCAAAATCCCAGCTATTAATATTATTAGAACCTCCTCTTTTATCCTTTATCGCCTTACCTTTAAGCTCATCAACTGAAAAATGTGAAAGTAATTTTTTAGTAAAATCAGACTTAATAGACTCTAATCCATATTCTTGAATATCTTGAAATTTTTTTGGAATTGTTGGCTTAATTTTTAAGAAATCAAATTTACTATTTAAACAACCAACAATATAAATTCTTTTTCTTGACTGTGGAAGTGAAAAATCTTTAGAATCTATAATCTTCCAAGATACTAAATAATCTAACTTTTTAAGAGATTTTAAAATAGTATCAAGAGTTTCACCATCTTCATGATTTACTAATCCCTCTACATTTTCCAATAGAAAACCTTGTGGTCTCTTTGCTCTCAATATTCTCTCTATATCAAAAAATAATGTACCTCTTGTATCACAAAAACCATCTCTATTTCCTGCTGAACTAAAAGCTTGACAAGGAAATCCACCTAATAAAAAATTAAATTCAGGAATATTGTTAATATCAACCTTAGTAATATCTCCAATAAATTTTTTATGATTAAAATTATGCTTTAATGTTTCAATAGCACTTGATTTTATTTCGGAAGTTAAAACACATTCTGTTTCAAAACCTTGTTCTTTAAAAGCTTTCTCAAAACCTAATCGTATTCCACCCATTCCTGCAAATAAATCTATAAATTTTATTGTTGACATACTTTAATCCTCATATTTATTTATAGTAATAGTATAAGTATATCTAAAAACACTTGAAAAATCAACCTTTTTTCAAGTGTTTTAATAAAAATTTTACTAATTTATCATTTCTATTCTTTCCATCTAATGTCATAATCCATTTTTCTATTTCTACAGGAATATTAACGGAAAATTTAATGGTTTCTCCAGAAAGACCAACTTCATATGATTTATTTTTTCTACCTGAACCTATTCTTTTACCACCATGAGTTTTATTATTCATAGATATTTACTCACATTTTCTAATTTTTGATATTCTAACATACAATAGTATAAAGTAACCTAACGGTTGAAGATAGTCAATAAATTGCCGCTAGGGAATTTATTGGCTCGTATGTACTTTTTTTTATAAATTTTTATTCTAT